>CAKZLS010000463.1 GCA_937127205.1 uncultured Rhodospirillales bacterium | reverse complement strand
TATTGGGCTGGGAAAAGCCCGGCGTTCGCATGAAATCAACTTGGCCCTTGTTGTTATTGTTTGGCGCGGCGATTCTGTGGGTGATCATTCAGTCCTTTTCCATGACACCGCCAGGATGGCACCACCCGTTGTGGATCAGTGCCGGCGACGCGCTCGACATGACCTTGACGTCACGTATTTCGCTCAACCCCTATGAGTCCATGTCAGTTGCATGCCGACTGTTAACGTACGCAGGGATATTCTGGTTGTCCCTGCAGCATTGCAGACGTTCCGATCGCGCTCGTCAGGTAATCTATGCGGTGACCTATTCAGGCTTGGCTTACGCCGTATACGGTCTCTTGGTTCAGTTCTCCGGATCGCAAACGATTTTGTGGTTTAGCAAGTTCGCTTATCTTGATGATCTGACTAGCAGTTTCGTAAACCGCAATTCATTCGCGACCTACGCCGGATTGGCGCTGATGTGTACCACCGGCCTCATCCTTATCGCCATGACGTCGGCGCTCGGCCAAACGGCCAGTTCACGGGAACGATTGCGTCAGTTTATCGAGAACATGACAGGCAGGGAGTGGTCGCTCCTCCTCGCCTGGATTGTCATCATTGCGGCGCTGATCATGTCTCACTCACGCGCAGGTTTTGCGAGTACGCTGTTGGGCTTGGCAACCTTTGTTGCCGCTCTATGGTTTTCACGCGCGTTATCGGCGCGATACATTCTTGTTTTTGGCGGTTTTTGCGTGATTGCGGTTTCCCTGTTTTTTGCTGTCGGAGGGGGAGAGCTGGATCAAAGAATTGCGGAAGCCACCTGGGTGGATGAGCCGCGCCTGCGGGTATATGACCTAACGCTTTCAGCCATCGATGCGGCACCGATCCTGGGCACCGGGGCGGGAACGTTCGAGGAGGTCTTTCGATTTTATCGGACCACTGACATAACCGACGTCTACATGAAGGCCCACAACACCTATCTCGAGAACATTCTCGAATTGGGCTTTCCAGCAGCGCTCGCTCTTTTCGGCGCACTTGTGTGGGCCGTAGTATTAATTTGCGTCGGGTTACGACGGCGGCAGCGCGATGTCTTTTATCCATGCATCGGCTTGGCGTCGACAGCACTTGTGGCGGCGCATTCGGCGGTAGACTTCAGCTTGCAGATCCCTGCCGTGACCGCAACCTATTGCTTGATCATGGGTGCGGCATGCGCTCAGTGTTGGAGCTCCCGCAAAATCAAAGATCCCTGGTGAGCAACTATGGCGGCTGCGGGGTTATGATTGGTTGAGTTTTTGGAGCTTTTGCTCGAATTCTGCCAGCTCCGCCGGATCTCGAAGCAGAGCCGCTCGAACCAAATTGATCTGATCGAAATCCGCGGCGATGCGCGCGAGTTCATCTGGATCATGCTGCCAAGCATAGCGGATCTGTTGCAGAACAAGCTCACGGTCTTCGCGAAGAAGATGAGGCCAGGCCAGAAAACTCAACCTCAGCCTGGACATCAACAGCCGGGGATCATACGGCGCAGTGGCAAACGCCAGACGAAGCGCCGACAATGCCTCCGGTTTCCAACCATGCAGCTGAAATGAAGCATATGCGAGCCTCGTCCATGCGTACGGGTTTGCCGGAGCAAGAGCCAAGCCGCTCTTCAACGACGCGATTGCGTCTTCGATCTGTTGCCGTTTTTGTTGAAGATCGCCGTCTAGTCTTTCAGCAATAAGCAATTGGGCGAGGCCAAGATCGGTCAACGTCCGCCCTCGAGCGCTCCAAAACAGACCTCTCTGTTGCGCGGCAACGAGCGTTTCCAGCTCTTCGGTGTCAACCGCCTCCAGGTTTTGCAGTTTTCTCAATACAGGGGCCGAAGGCGCCATCACAAATGCCGACAGGGTACGCGGAAGACCCCACGCGAGCAGCGTAAGCGACATTAGGCCAAGGATAATGCCGATCAAACGGGTCTTCATATTCGAACCTGCAAGCGTAAACAAACGTACCGGGTGGTCTTCGGTGCCGACACAGTCCCTGAAAAGCAGACACTATTCTAGGGTCGGGCAGTCAGTCCACATAGTACTTCTTAATGCGGCCAGTGTAATAGCCAGAGTCACCGTACCCATATTGCGCGTGTTTTTTCACGTTCACAACGTTCAAGACAACGCCCGCTAGTTTTGCGCCAGACGCGACGACTTGTTTAATGGCCATCGTCACGGTTTCCCGCCGTGTATCCGCCCAACGCACGGTAAACACAACGCGATCGACAATGGTCGCGAGAATGCGGGCGTCCGAAACGGCCAGGACGGGAGGAGAATCAAGGATGACGAGATCATAGGATTGCGCCAATCCTTCGATTAGCCGTTTCATGTGGTCCGAGGCGACGATGTCCGCAGCGTTAGTCGCAAACTTTCCGGCGGTGATGATGTGGGCGCCCGAAGGTTCGTCCGTGCGAACAACGTCCTCCAGTTTTTTCTCGCCGGCCAGCAGTTCCACCAATCCCGGTCCGTTTGGAATTTCGAGAAAAGCGCTGACGCTTGGCTTCCGAAGGTCGGTATCGATCAAAATGACCTTGCGCCCCGACTTGGCCAGCATGCGCGTCAAGCTGAGGGCCAGGGTTGTTTTACCTTCACCGCTTTGGGCCGATGTGAACACCACCGTCTTAGGCGGTGAGTCCACGTGCGACAAGAGCAGGCTGGTGTAAAGGCCGCGGACGGCTTCACCATACGCCGACATGGGACGATCCAGAATGTAGTCCGGTGGAAGCTTCCGGGTCTTTCCGAATCCAGGTAACGCCGGAACCAAACTCAAAATGCTCATGCCGGTCATGCGTTCGATCTGGTCGCCGCTTCGGAAGCCCTTGTCTAACTGCTCGAGCAAAAACACGAGCAACACACCCAAGATTGTCGATGCCACCAGAACGAGGGCGAGTATAATTGTTTTCTTGGGGTGAGACGGAACAGTAGGGACATCAGCTCTGGAGATAACCCGTGCGTCCGGCCTCTGGCTCTGAATGTCCTGCTCGGCGCTTTTTTGCTCAAAACGAGCGAGAAACGTCTCTAACAGTGCTTTATCGGCCTCGCTTTCGCGCTCTAGTGCCCGAAGCCGCACCTCCGCGGTATTGGAATGGCCAAGACGAAGCTTCAGGCGCTCCAGACTCTCTTCGAGCGTGGACTCTCGGGCCCGCGCAACACCCACTTCATTTCTAAGAGTTTGGACAACCTTTTTGACTTCGCTCTCGATCTTGGACTGAATGTCCGCGAGTTCGGCGCGACCGCTGATCATTTTCGGATGCCTATCGCCAAACTGTCCGGAAAGTTCCACGACTTTTCGACGGATCTCGGTTTCTTTCTGCATGAGTGCCTGAACAATAGGCGAATCTAGAACGTCTGCTGCCGATCCAGCGCCTCCAGAAGAGCGGATCAACTGCTGTACCTGACTTAAGCGCGCCTCGGCTTCCGCGCGTTGAGCGCCGGCAAGGATCAGCTGTGCATTGAGATTGGATATTTGCTGGGTGATCAGGGGCCCTTCGGTACCTTGGAGAAGCCCGGCTTCCTTTCGGTAGGCCTCGACGGCGCGTTCGGAAGCATCCACCTTTTCGCGCAATCCGGAAATCTTTTCATTGAGCCAGGCGGTTGTTCTGCTTGTGGCTTCGAACTTGGCTTCAAGCTGATCCAAGATGTAGTCGTCGGCGATTTTATTGGCGACCTGTGCCGCGCGGTCGGGGTTCTCCGATGAGAACCCGATCGAAATAACTCTCGAAAAGCCTTGGCGAGCGACGGTCAAACGCGAGAGGAACTCGTCAATGACAACGACGCGCTCCCGTGCACGTATTTCGGTTTCGGTAAGTTCCCTATTGGAGTGGCCATCAAGCAAAATTGCCGTCCACTCATCGGGAAAGTAAGATCTAATGTCGAGTGCGTTGTCGAAAAACCCCTTGGGGCGCAGGGCCGGATTGAACTCGGGGTCCGCATAGAGCCGAAGCTGGTCGATCACCTTCTCGGCGAGACGGCGTGATTTAATCACTTCAATCTCGCTTTCGATGGTCTCGGTATCGACCCCTCGGCCGGCAACAAGTTCTTCGATGTTGACCATGGAAGAATTGCGCGACTCGATAAGGACTTGGACCTGGGTTTCATATTTCGGCGGGATTTGGAAAAGGATAATAGCCGCCGCAACGAACAGCAGCACGACGGTTCCCATAATCACCGCTTTGCGGCGCCAAAGTTTTCGGAAAAACTCCCTAAGATCAAACTCTCCGAGGAGCGAAGAGTGATGGGGGACTATATCGCCCTGGTCAGGGATCCTAGCCCTAGGGTTGTCTTGCATAAAGCTGTCCATGAACCCTCTTTCCGCCGCAATCATGGCCGTTTGATCGATGTCACAAAGATCAAACTATAAGACCAAATGGTTAGCGCTTAGCTAACCCCCCGATGCGTCGGACAAAGAAGCTCCAGAAACCCATTAGAAGAACCGCTCGGGAACCCGTATTACATCACCCGGAAAAACAACAGTGTCAGGACTGGCATCTTGCCAAGCTGTCTGGGCAGTGTCGCCACCGCGTTTGATTTCAACTTCGCTCTTCTTCGCGCGATAGCTGAAGCCCCCTGCCATGGCAACAGCGTTCCAAACCGTCATACCGTTGACGTAGGGGTAGCTACCTGGCTCGTTGACTTCGCCGATGATGTAGAACGGCCGATAGTTGAGGACATCAATGCTGACGCGAGGATCCTTCAGGAAATCCGGCGTCAGTCGTTCCGTTATGGCCTGTTCCAGTTCCGCGAGGGTTAAGCCTTTTGCTGGGACTGATCGGATCAGGGGCAGGGACACTCTGCCGGTTCCGTCAACTTCGAACTCACCGGAGAGGTCCTCGTGTCCGAACACGGTGACGCGAATGCGATCTCCAGCGCCGAGCCTGAAGCTGTTGTCTGTCTGCGAAAATGCAGGGTGCGCATCCACAAGGCTCACGAGACCGCAAAGCAAGACAATCACGACGGAACGATTGATATAGAAAAGTCGTTTCACTAGCATATTCTTCATTTTTCGTTTCCGAATCCTAAAACAGTTACCCTATTCGTGGGGCCGAAGAACGCAGACACTTACAATTGCCCAGTTATGCCAATGAACACTCTATTCTCCGTGTAATCCTGATCGGTACCCGGGGCGTCATCTGAAGACCGGCGCGTAAAAACGTAGTCGAGTGAGGCGGAAAAATAGCGATTGATCAGATAGGTGCCACCAATCCCGGCACGATAAATGAAGTCGTTCCGGTCGGTGCCCTCGTAGTCGTTGTTGGTGACGCCTCCCGAAACATTCAGAAGGACGTTTCTAAGCAACTCGTGATCTGCTCTCAATGTCCCGGCCGTGGCCCAATAACCGGACGCGCCTACTTCGGTCGTCTCTTCGATTGTCCGGGCAACCGTGGCGCCGATGGTGGTAAGCGGGGTGACGTTCCAATCCACGGCCATGCCACCCGTGGGGCCATCCATATTTCTTAGGGACGAGTCATTATCATAGAGCTGG
>CAKZLS010000462.1 GCA_937127205.1 uncultured Rhodospirillales bacterium | reverse complement strand
CGGCGGTTGGTTCTTGGCGCGGGAGCGTTTGGTCAACGGGCGTGCCCCATGTGAAATTGACGATCAGTTTGCAACGGATGATAGCAGAGCCGCGCCCCGTCTTCACCAACGAAAAGCTACTGTGCATGGGGTTGATATCGACTTTTTGTGTATAGCCCCCCCCCTCCCCACCAACTTGTCCGTGCCGAAACGGGTATGGAGACAGAATTGCGGGGGCGCGCATTGTCCACGGTCAAGCTTGAGATTTCGATGCTTGAGAGAACGGCGCCATGCTGTGCAGCAAGTCCACGGCGCGCTTGCCGGCGAGCCTCGAGACCAGCACGTAGGCCAACTCCCCGTACGACCACAGCACCGCCGTATAGTCGCTGTCGCGCACCACCTGTGCCTCCATTCCGGCGCTCACCGGAAGGTCGGCCGCGGACATCACGTAGAGCGAGACGGACTGGCCGTTCAGCACGTACATGAACGACGCCACCCGGCGATCGAGGAACGAACACAGCCGGGCTCCGGTCAGCCGCGCCGGCTTCATTTGCGCCGCCGATCCCTTGGCCTCCGCCACCGGAACGGGCAGGGGCAGGTCCACCTTGGCACGGAACCATCCCCGCACTTCCGCGGGCACCGCGCTGGCGAAATCCAGGGCGCGTCCACTGGCCTCGAAGGTACGGAACTCGTTAACCAAAACCGTCGCCACTTCGGATTTGGTGATTGCCGTAGATTGGGCTGTCGCGGTGGATTGGGTGGCGGCGGGCATCACCCCGCCATGGGTCAGGATGCTGGCCCCGACGACGGCCAGCACGAGCATGGCGGCGATGGAGAGCACGGCCCTCGGCGACCACCGGCGGGCCGGAATGGCTGGTTGCGATGCGTCCGATGACTCTGTGGTCGATGTGTCCCGCAGGCTGGCTTGAATCCGCGGCCAAAGGGTCGGCGGAACCGGTTCCTCGGCGAACGTCTTTCGAAGTTTCTCCTCCATGTCGTCGTGCTCCTCGCTCATTTCCGCCCCCGATGCTTGCGACCCTGTTCGGTTATGTGGTTGGTGCCGGCGTTGCTGCCGGGGTGCGCGGCCGTTTCGCCGCCATGTTGCGCCAGCCGGCTTTGCAACAGCCGGCGTCCGCGCGCGAGCCGGGACATGGCCGTTCCCTCGGGGATCGATGCGATCTCCGCGATCTCATCTCCCTATGGCTCAGTCCCTCGACGAAGAACAGCACCGCGACCTCCCGGAGGTCGTCGGGTAACGCGAGCAGTGCCTCTTCAACGTCGGCCTTGAACTCGCCGCCCATGGCCGAGCGTTCCGGATCGGGTGTGGTCGCTACGGGCTCTGCCGGGCCGTCTTCGACCAGCGCCAATCCCGCCACCTCGGGCGAGCGCTGGTCGCGCCGCCAGCGGTCCCGGAAGGTGTTGATTGCCGGCAAGCCAGCGAACGCGCCGCCGACCAGAAACGGCACGGCGATCGACAAGCGCAGCAGCAAGCCGAGACTGTTCCAATCGGTGGTTTGCGTGTGCGGGGACGGTCCGAACAGTTTCTCATCGACGCTGAAGGCGCCGGATCCAAGGTTGAACACCACGAACATCATGCCGGAAAGCGCAATGTCGCGGGACTGCACCAGCATGGCCGGCGTGGTGAAGGTGTCCACCGTGATGGCCATTCCCGGCGCCGTGGCCACCGGCAGGGCGAAAATGAACGACCACATCATGAACGCGAAGATGAGCGAAAGCGGCCGCACCAGGAAACCGGCGACCAGCGCCAAGCCGGCCAAGAGTTCGAAGGTGGAGAGCGCGGTCAGAAACGTCCACGGCGTCAGCCAGTCGCCGAACCGGCCGGTAAACAGGTACTCGGCGAAGAACTGGTTGATATAGCCGTGCGGGCTCATGTACTTGGCGACGATGGCCGCCTGGTGCTCTGCGCTCAACAGTTTGCTGAGCTTGAACCAGCCGCCGATGACGAAGACGCAGCCGAGGCCGACCCTCAGCACCAACGCCCAGATTTCGGGCCGGTTGTATGCGGGCATGGATATACGCATGAGGAGGTATCTCCGGGTTGTGAGTAAAGAATGCGATGACTCAGCGGTCCGAGGGACCACTTCTCTTCGATCGACCGCCCCGACGGGTTGAATTCCAGCTGGACCGGAGCGGCGATTAGGGCGCCGCCGCGCTGTTGGCTGGTGGCGGCCTCGGTCAAACCGGCCATCAAGGCGAACAGAACGACGCAGGCGAAGCAGAAGAAAAGGATCGTCGCTAGGGCCATGGTGACCAAAGCCGACGTTCGGTTTTCCGGTTCGATCAATGTTCCCTCCTGTTACCGGCGCCGGTTATGACTTGCGCGTTTCGGTGTCGTTTCGTGCATGGGCGCGCGCTCAATCATTCCGACGATCCGCACGCATTTTCCTTCATTCAACTCACTTCACGGATGCGTGATCAGGCGGGTGTCCTCTCGGCGGCCCTCAACCTCGGCCGCTCGCTCTTGCTCTGGCACCGCGTCGGGTGGGCGGCTATAACCGCCGTGACAGTGACGTCTTCGACGCGAAAGGGACCAACCGTGGCCGAAACCTTCGATCTTATTCTTCGTGGCGGCGCGTGCGTGACGCCGGGTGGCATCGTGCAGACCGATGTTGGGGTTCGCGGCGGCCGCATCGCTGCCGTTGGCGATGTTCAGGGCACCGCGGCCGAGGTTTTGGACTGTGCGGATCTCCATATCCTGCCAGGCGTGATCGACAGCCAGGTCCACTTTCGCGAGCCCGGTCTAGAGCACAAGGAGGACTTCGGCACCGGTACGGCCGCCGCCGCCATGGGCGGTGTCACCGCCGTGTTCGAGATGCCCAATACCAAGCCGTCCACGGTGACCGCCGCCGATCTCGCCGACAAATGCCGCCGCGCCAAGGATCGCGCCTGGGTGGATATGGCATTTTATGTGGGTGCCACCGCGGAGAATGCTGAGACCCTGCCGGATCTGGAGACGCTGCCGGGCTGTGCCGGTGTCAAGATGTTCATGGGCAGCTCCACCGGGGATTTGCTGGTGGCCGAAGACGCGGCGGTGGCCGCGGTGCTGGCCAATGGATCGCGGCGCATGGCCGTTCACTGCGAGGACGAGCGCCGGTTGCGCGAGCGGTTTACCATCGTGGAGGGCGGCGCCGAGCCGGTCATGCATCCCGAGTGGCGGGACGTGCAGACCGCGTTT
>CAKZLS010000461.1 GCA_937127205.1 uncultured Rhodospirillales bacterium | reverse complement strand
ATCTTCCATCTCGGTATCGGTGATCATGCCGTGGCTCATGGCCTTGAGCAGGGCAAGTTGATCGCCGCGTGACGCCGCGCCGCCCCGTGGCATCATCGTCGCCAGATCCCAGTGCAGCACGGCCGCCACGTCGCCCAGTGCATGGATGCGGCGGAACCGGTCCTCCAGCCGCTGGTAGGCGGTATGTGCCACAGCCGATCTACAGCAAGCCGCCGAGGGCGTTGTCGGTCAGTATCGCGCCGACGGCGCGGTCGGCCAGCATGGCGCCGAAGATCAGGAACAGATAAAGGATGCTGAACAGGAACATGGAGCGCGCTACAGCCGGATCGGGGTCGCGCCAGACCTTGTACGCATGTCTCAGGAACAGGCCGCCGAGGATCGCTGCCACCGCGCCGTAAAACGCCCCCGACATGCCCACCAGCACCGGTGACAAAGTCACCGGTACCAGAATGAGGGTATAGACCAACATTTGCGTCCGGGTGGATTGCTCTCCTGCCACCACCGGCATCATCGGCACGCCGGCATTCGCGTAGTCACCCCTGCGGAACAGCGCCAGCGCCCAGGAGTGCGGCGGTGTCCACAGGAATATGATCGCGAACATGCAGATCGCGCCCAGGCCCACATCGCCGGAGGCCGAGGCCCAACCGATCAGCGGCGGCAGCGCGCCGGCCGCGCCGCCAATGACAATGTTCTGCGGCGTCCGCCGTTTCAGCCACATGGTGTAGAGGAAGACGTAATAGACGATGGTCAGCGCCAGCAACCCGGCCGAGAGGATGTTGACCAGGGACGCCATCGCCGAAACCGAGCCCACCGCCAAGGTCACGCCGTAGGCCAGCGCCGCCTTGGGATGGATCCGCCCGGCGGGGACCGGGCGATTCATGGTGCGGGCCATGTCGCAGTCGATATCGCGGTCGTACCACATGTTGATGGCGCCCGAGGCGCCGGCGCCCATGGCGATGCACAAAATAGCCGCCAAGCCGGTGAGCGGACCGATACTGGCGGGCGCCAGGACCATGCCGACGATCGCCGTGAACACCACAAGCGACATCACCCGCGGCTTCAGCAGCAGCATATAGTCCTTGATTTGGAACCGCGGTTCGGGCCGTGTCGCCGCCGCCTTGATGGCGTCGACCGGCTGTGAACGGGCGTTTGACACCCTCTTTGTTCTCCTACTCGATTGGCCCTTATCAAGGGCAGCGGCCACTATAGCCGCAATTCATTTCGAAATCTAAACTGTTTCCGGGGCCCGGAGCAGGGCTCTCGCCACCATCCAGATAAACATGACGCCGCCGACAACCGCGAACAAGGCACCAATGCCGTTCAGTGTCATGCCGACGATCGCGCCGAATTCGTCGAGCCCCTGGGCATCGCCGGCGGTCTTTCGCGGCGCGCCGAACCCGCCGGCCAGGAACAGGCCGATACAAGCCGCCAATTGCCCGCAGGCGAACAGATATATCTGTACGTAGACGGCTTTTCCGCGGACCAGCGGGCGTTTCAGCAGCGGCAGAAACACCTCGTAGAATAGCCCCATGAATACCAGCGTCACCCCCGCGATGACGCCATGGTAGTGCGCCGGCGTTCGCGTATCGGCGCCATCCACGAACAGCCCGAGGATGCCGCCAATGCCAAATACCGCCATCGATAGCACCAGGCACAGGAAGGCCGGGCTCGCCCAGGGAACGGGGCGGCGGATCCACATGATCGCTCCCAAGGCCACGATCAGCGACGGGACCGCAAGGGCATATTGGAGGTTGGTGAAAGCGAGCGTCTGGTCCGCCAAGAACGGCTCGAATACGAAATAGAACACCGGCCCTGCCAACGCCGACAATGCCAGCAGAGCGGTTGCGGTCCACATGACCGCGGAACCTGGGACAGGCCGCCCGGCCGCCGATGTTGCCAGCAGGCTCCAGCCCACCAGCATGAGCAGGGTGTTGAGAAACTGCAGGATATGCCCTCCGCCCCAAAACAATTCCTCGTTGAAGGTGAAAGAGGGGGCCTGGCCGGTGAGTTCACCGAAAGCCAAGCCAAAGCAAGCCATTGCCGTCAGAAAGATTAATCCCGCGCCTGCCACGGGTCCGGCCAGCGGCGCGCCGCTTGAGAGTGCCGGGCGGTTCAGCAGCAGGCGCGCCACCGTCAGCGTCATCGCGATGGCCATTACCGCCAGCCCGGCGTAGTACAGCGGATCGATGATCACCGGGACGTAATTGTTCAGCGTCGGCTCGCCGCGATCGAGCAGCGCTGGGATGAACAACAACGGAAACGCCGTGAACATGCCGATCACCGAGAGCCGTCCGAGCCAGGCAAACCGAACGGTGTCGCCCGCGGCCTCGCGCGTTGCCAGCTGCAGCAGAGCGCCGAAGACCGCGAGGAACCACACCACGAACGAGAACACCACATGAATGACCAAGCCCTTGCGGAAGAATTCCAGCGGCCAGGGAAATACCGTCTCGATCCCTGGTATGCGGGATACTGCGAGCAGCGCCGCGAATACGCCGGCGATGGCGAGCGATCCGATGGCCACCGCCGACCAGCCCCACAGCTCCCGGCGGAAGGCCGCGTCGGAGACCGTCGTGGCGGCGCTCGTTCGGGTGCCGCGCGTGCCGGCTGATATGGCGCTATTCATGAAAATGGGATCCGCCGTAGTAGGGACCCGCTGGGTCGGGGAACCAGTGAATGGCCATGACGTAGACCACGACGCCGGACACGGCGACGAACATCCACAGCGGCCACGTCCACCGGGCGATGCGCTTATGGCGCGGGAACCGTTCGGTCAGCGCCCAATAGACGGTGATGGGTACGAGCGGCGTGATGATCGCGGCGACCAGGATGTGGACGATCAGAATAGTGAAATAGATGGGTCTGATCAGCCCCACGCCGCCGAACTTCGCCAGCCCGGAGTTGAAATGATAGGTGAGGTAGCTGGCGAGAAAGGCCACCGATACAATCAAGGCCGCAATCATCCAGGCGCGATGCTGGTCGCGCTTGCCGTTGAGGATGCAATACAGTCCGCCTGCCAGGCATACGATGGTCACGCCATTGAGGGCGGCGTTAACGTGGGGGAGATCGATGATTTCAAGCATCCAGGGCGACTTTCGACAACCAACCTTTCGGCGACAACCAACCTTCCGGGCCATTCGGGCGAAATATCATGCTCAGCCTGATCCGATTTTTACGAAGATACTGAGGTACATAAATAGCGCGGCGCCCGCCAGAATTGCCGCCAGGACCCATTTGTTCATCGGGAAAACTCTCAATCATCTCGCAATAGCAACATGAAGCATCATCATCATGATGGGGGCCAAAATCAAGGCAGCCAACTCCGAAACTTAAAACCACCTAAAAATAAACCGGTCATTCAACCCCGGAACAATGCTGCAACTGCGAAACAAAATTCTTTTCATTAAAATTTTGTCATGTTACCTAGATTACAGTTCCGGTTCCCGATAGGATAAGCATTATTAGATCGACCCTGCTCGATGGCTGAGGAGAGAGAGAAATATTCAGCCTCAGCGACTTGGCAGTGAATCGTATACCTTTCGGAGTGATCGGCATTCGGATGGGTTCGGGTGGAAAAATGCTTGAAAAATTGAAAATTCTCGTACCATTTATCGCCTTAGGCGTGATGGCCTCGCCGATTGCGGCGTCGGCTGAGGAAGGTCTGGCGAAACCGTGGCAGATGAACCTGCAGGACGCGGCATCGCCGGTGATGGACAAGATCCACGATTTCCACAGTCTATTGATGGTGGTGATGGTGGGCATCGTCCTGTTCGTGTTGGCTATCCTCGGTTATGTGTGCTTCCGCTTCAGTGCCAAGCGCAATCCCGTCCCATCGAAGACCTCCCACAATACTTTGCTGGAGGTGGTGTGGACGGCGGTGCCGATCGTTATCCTAATCATCATCGCCATTCCCGGCATGCGGCTGTTATATTTTCACGACAGGGCTCAGGATTACGAGATGACCCTAAAAGTGACAGGGCATCAGTGGTATTGGACATATAACTACCCGGACCAAGGCGACTTCGAATTTGACAGCATTCCTGTCCCCGAGGGCGATTTGGAACCGGGTCAGCCGCGTCTGCTGACCGTGGACAATCGCGTGGTGTTGCCGGTTGATACCAATATTCAGGTTCTCATTACCGCCGACGATGTCATCCACAACTGGGCGGTCCCGGCGCTTGGGATGAAGATCGATGCCACACCCGGCCGGATCAATGAACGGTGGGTGCGAATCGACAAGGAAGGCATGTATTACGGCATGTGCTCGGAGCTATGCGGCGTCTATCATAGCTTCATGCCCATCCAGGTGGAAGCCGTCTCCAAGGAGGCCTTTGCCAAGTGGGTGGAGCAGGCACAGGAAGAGTTTGCGCAAAACGACGGATCAAGCGTCAATCTTGTCGAAGCAGAGCAGAAAAGCCGTTAATAAACAGGGTATTCGGGCGAGAGAGAAGGAATCGAGAGTATGGCATACGGAGCCGCTGCGGCACACGGAGAGCATGATCACCATCCCACCGGATGGAAGCGATGGGTGTACTCCACCAACCATAAAGACATCGGCACGATGTACATCTGGTTGTCCTTTGTCGCCGCCATCATTGGCGGCGCCATGTCGTGGTATATTCGGCTCGAGCTTGCTCACCCGGGCATCCAATACATCGACGACTTCCAGTTCTATAACGTTCTGGTCACCGCCCACGGCTTTCTGATGGTGTTCTTCGTGGTAATGCCGGCAATGATCGGCGGGTTCGGCAACTGGTTCGTACCGTTGATGATCGGCGCGCCCGACATGGCCTTCCCGCGAATGAACAACATCAGCTTCTGGCTGCTTGCCGCCGCATTGGTACTTTTGGTGCTGTCCACGGTGGTCGGCGACGGTCCGGGAACAGGGTGGACGGTGTATCCCCCGCTAAGTAACGCGAACTATCAGCCGGGACCGTCCGTGGATTTCGGCATTCTCGCGCTTCACGTCGCGGGCGCCTCATCGATCCTCGGCGCGGTCAACTTCATCGTCACCATCTTCAACATGCGCGCGCCGGGAATGACCATGCACCGGATGCCGCTGTTCGTGTGGGCCATACTGGTTACCGCATTTCTGTTGCTGCTGGCGGTTCCCGTGCTGGCGGGCGCGTTGACCATGCTTCTTACCGACCGAAACTTCGGCACGACCTTTTTCGCCCCTGACGGCGGCGGCGATCCGGTCCTGTGGCAGCACCTCTTCTGGTTCTTCGGCCACCCGGAAGTCTACATCATCATCATTCCGGCCTTCGGCATCATCAGCCAGGTGATTTCCACGTTCTCCAAACGGCCGGTATTCGGTTACTTGGGAATGGCATACGCGATGGTCTCCATCGGGGTCGTCGGCTTCATCGTGTGGGCGCACCACATGTACACCGTTGGCCTCGACGCCGACGCGCGGGCCTACTTCACCGCCGCTACCCTCATTATCGCTGTTCCCACGGGGATCAAGATCTTCAGTTGGCTGGCCACCATGTGGGGCGGTTCCATCGAGTTCGAGACGCCCATGCTATGCGCCATCGGTTTCATCTGGCTGTTCGTGATTGGCGGCGTTACCGGCGTGCTGTTGGCTAATGCCGGTATCGACTTTGCCATGCACGATACCTACTACGTTGTGGCTCACTTCCACTACGTGATGGCGATCGCGGCGATCTTCGCCATGTTCGCCGGCTGGTACTACTGGATCGGCAAGATGTCCGGTCGCCAATACCCGGATCTGTTGTCGAAGGTGCAGTTCTGGGTGTTTTTCATCGGTGTCAATGTGCTGTTCTTCCCGCAGCACTTCTTGGGACTGGCCGGCATGCCGCGGCGTATTCCCGACTATCCGGATGCCTACTGGGGCTGGAATTACGTCAGTTCCATCGGCGCCCTGATCACCGCCGTTGGCACCTTCATGTTCTTCTACATTGTCTGGTACACTTATCGTTCCGGTAAACCGGTGACCGCGGACAATCCATGGGGCGAAGGCGCCACAACGCTGGAATGGGTCGTGCCTTCGCCTGCGCCGTTCCACACCCATGAGGAGTTGCCGGTGATCGGGAGCGGTGGCCGTCCGACAACTCAAGCGGCTCCCGCGGAGTAGACGGCACCCAGAACAACCTAGGCAATTAATGGCATGAAAAACTCCGGACAAAAAAAGAAGACGATGACCGCCGTGATGCTGTTTAGCCTCGTGGGCGGTATGGTTGGCCTTTCGTTTGCTTCGGTGCCGCTTTACCGGTTGTTTTGTCAGGTCACCGGGTTTGGCGGCACACCCAACACCGAGGCGGTGGCGTTGCCTTCAGAGGTATCCGATACCGTTGTGACGGTGAATTTCGATGCCAACGTCAACAGCGACCTGCCGTGGGCGTTCAAGCCGGTACAGCGCAAGGTTAAGGTTCGGCTCGGCCAGGAGTCGCTGGCGCACTACACCGCGGCGAACGTTTCGGACCAGCCGGTGACGGGCACAGCGACATTCAGCGTGACACCGTACAAGGCGGCGCCGTATTTCAGTAAGATTGCGTGTTTCTGCTTCAACGAGCAGACATTGTTGCCCGGACAGGAAGTGGACATGCCGGTTTCGTTCTATGTGGATCCGGCGATTTTAGATGATCCAGGCGCCCGGGATGTGAAGCTCATTACCTTATCCTACACGTTCCACCGGACCGACGATGAAGAAACCGATAAGAGCAGCGCCAAGGTCGCGAAAGCCAGCGAAGTGGACCGTAACGGCGGATAATCAATGAACCGATATTGAATTCGGGAGAGCAAGATGTCGAGCGAAGTTAAGTCACATCCGTTCCATATGGTGGATCCGAGCCCGTGGCCCGCTGTGGGGACGATAGCCGCATTCTTGATGGCCACCGGTGGCATCTGGTACATGCATGCCGGTCAGCCTTGGGTCCTGATCCTCGGATTTGCTGTCCTGATGTACACCTTTTTCGGATGGTGGCGCGATGTTTTGCGCGAGGCGAACTCCGGAACCTATCATACGCCGCTGGTGCAAAGAGGCCTGCGGGTGGGGATGTTGCTGTTCATCGCGTCCGAGGTGATGTTCTTCTTTGCTTTCTTTTGGGCGTTCTTCAATGCCACCGTGCCGGCCATCAACCGGATCGCTCACGAGGTTTGGCCCCCGGAAGGTGTCATTCCGTTTCCGACCTTTGGCCTACCGTTTCTCAATACGCTCATTCTGCTCACCTCCGGCGCCACCTTGACCGTCGCCCACCACGCCCTTCGCCTTGGTGATCACCGCAAGACGGCGCTTTGGATCTTGGCGACGGTAATCCTGGGCGTCATCTTCACAGCCTGTCAGGCCTATGAATATGGACACGCCGCGTTCGGCTTCACCGATGGGATTTATTCTTCGACCTTTTATTTGGCCACGGGTTTCCACGGCTTCCACGTGATCGTTGGCACGCTGTTCCTGCTTGTGTGTTTTTTCCGTGCCAGGCGCGGCGATTTCACGCCGAATCAGCATGTCGGCTTTGAGGCGGCGGCCTGGTACTGGCACTTTGTCGACGTGGTCTGGCTGTTCCTATTCGTTTCAATTTACTGGTGGGGCAGTTCGGCGTTCTTTGCCCAACAATAGAGACGTGGGACCCGATTCGGAGAGCATGCCGCACGGTCGCTCCACTGCCAGCATCCTGGCGTCGGGCTGCTTTGGCCGCTGCCCCCGGTGCGGACAGGGCCGTTTGTTCGATGGCGTTCTCAAGGTCACCGACAAATGCGAAGCTTGTGGCCTGGTGTTCAGCGGCCACGATGCCGGCGACGGTCCCGCCGTCGCCGTGATTTTTATCCTCGGCACTGCTATGGTCGGCCTGGCTTGGTTGCTGGAGTTGATTATGTCGCCGCCACTTTGGGTCCATGCGGTGGTCTGGATTCCGCTGACGGTGATCGGGTCCGTCGCCTTATTGCGCCCATTGAAAGGATTGACGGTGGCGATACAATACCGCTACCGCGCCGTGGACGAACCCGAAATGCCGGGTGGAACCTAATGCTGCCGCAGTGCGATTGCTCTTGATCTCCGTGGTGCTCGCCAACAGGGGATCAACAAACAAAAAAACGCGAGTATGGGTTGGACTCACACAATGACCGAGAACGGCACCTACCGTCTTCCCGTGGACATCCAAACTGTTGACGTCGATCGTTCGGGGCATTGGCTGGCCGCCGGTTGGGCCGATTTCCTTAAAACGCCGCGTGTCAGTCTGATGTACGGCGGCGCATTCGTCATCATCAGCTTCCTGCTTACAGTCGGCTTGATCTCCGCGGGGCTTGGCTCGCTCGTTCTGCCACTTGCCGGCGGTTTCGTTCTGCTGGCGCCTATTTTGGTCGTCGGGCTCTATGACGTCAGCCGGCGGCTTGAACAGGCGGCGGATGTGTCTTTTGGCCATGTCTTTTCTGCCTTCAGCGACAACCTGGGTCAGCTCTCGGCGATGGGTGTGGTACTCCTGATTCTCTGGTTCGTGTGGGTCGAAGTCGCAATTGTGCTATTCGCCATATTCTTCAATCAAGCGCCACCCCCGCTGCACGAATTCGTGGAAGAGGTCGTCTTCTCGCTTGAGGCGGCACCCTTTCTTCTGATCGGCACTTTGTTCGGCGCCGTTATGGCCACTGTGATATTCGCAATCACCGCCATTTCCATTCCCATGATGTTCGATCGGCCGGTGGATGTGGTCACCGCTATCGGCGCCAGCATCCTTGCCGTTCGCGCCAATTGGCAGGTGATGTTCGGCTGGGCCGCGATGATCGTGGTCATCACCGTTGCCGGGGTCCTGTCGTTTTTCCTCGGTCTTGCGGTGGCGCTGCCCGTTCTCGCATATGCCACATGGCATGCGTACCGTGATTTGGTGATGGCCCCGCAGGCACCTCCCCTGTCGGACGTCGAGGGGTTTGGGTCGGGCATCTAAGTGTCTTGGATCAAACATATGGATCCCATACGACGCCTCGCGCGTACAGACTGGAACTCCAAATTTCCGATAATCTGCTTCCTCTTTGGCGCTGGTATTATCGGGACCGAGTAACCATTTTAATAGCGACATTCTTTGCATAAAATAGAATACCTAATGGGAGAAAAAGCCATGGCCGATCAAGGGGATGGAGATGGCAAGCTCACAACGCCGACCGAGGGCATGGATGAAGCCTGGAAGACGCTGCTTGAGCGATCTCAGAAAGTAGGTAAGCTCTATCAGGAGCGGTTGAAGGAGGACGATGGCTTTTCCGTCACCAATTCTACCTTGGTGGGCCAAGTCTTTCTCCAGATCGCTCAATTTCTGTACACCAATCCGGCGAAGATGCACGAGGCCCAGACGAAACTTGCGAGTGACTACGCGCGTCTCGTGGAAGCGATCGATGCCGCTACCAAGGGGCTCCCCAATCAGCCGGTTGCCGAGGCCGGTCCGGGCGACCGGCGCTTCAAGGATCCCGAATGGGAGCAGAACCCCGCCTTCAGCGCCATCAAGCAATATTATCTGCTCACCTCTCGCTGGCTGGAGGGTCTGGTGGACAGCATCGATGGACTCGACCCCAAATCCCGACAGAAGGCGCAGTTCTATACCCGTCAATTCATCAGCGCCATGGCGCCCACCAACTTCATCGCCACCAACCCAAAGGTCATTCGGGAGATCCAAAAGACCAAAGGCGAGAGCCTGCGCAAGGGTCTCACCAATATGCTCGACGACGTGGAGCGCGGCCGTGGCCAACTCCACATCTCACTGACCGATTTCGACGCCTTTACGCTGGGAGAGAACATCGCCGCAACGCCGGGCAGGGTGATCTATCAGAACGACCTGATGCAATTGATCCAATACACCCCGGCGACGGCAACGGTGCGCCGGCGGCCCTTGCTGATCGTGCCGCCATGGATCAACAAGTTCTACGTTCTCGATCTGCAGCCGAAGAACTCGTTCATCAAGTGGGCGGTGGACCAGGGTCATACTGTGTTCGTGATCTCATGGGTCAACCCGGACGAGAGCCTGACCCACAAGACGTTCGACGACTACGTTCTGGAAGGTCCCATAGCGGCCCTCGACGCCATTGAAAAGGCGACCGGCGAGCCCGAGGTGAATGCCATCGGCTATTGCATCGGCGGCACGTTGCTCGCCATTACGCTTGCCCACATGGCGGTCAAAGGAGATACCCGGGTGGTGTCGGCCACGTTTTTCACCACCATGGTGGATTTTGCCGACCCCGGCGAACTTGGGGTGTTTATCGATGAAGACCAGATCGACCTAGTCGAAAAGCACATGCAAAAGAAAGGCTACATGGACGGCGCCCAGATGGCCCAAGTCTTCAGCATGCTGCGAGAGAACGATCTCATCTGGTCGGCCTTTGAGAGCAACTATATGCTCGGCAAGGATCCCCGGCCGTTCGATCTGCTGTATTGGAACTCTGATTCCACCCGCATGCCGGTGATGATGCACAGCTTCTATCTGCGCGAAATGTATCTGAACAACCGGCTGATCGAGCCGGACGCCTTGACCGTTGCAGGAACCCCCATCGACCTGAGGCGTATCAAGCAACCGGTGTACATTCTGTCGACGCGCGAAGACCATATCGCGCCGTGGACCTCCACCTATAGCGCGACACAGATCTATTCAGGGCCGGTGAAGTTTGTGCTGGCGGGGTCGGGCCATATCGCCGGCGTCATCAATCCCCCGGCGGCCAACAAATACGAATACTGGACTCACACGCGGAAGGTGAAAAGTCCCGACGCCTTCTTGAAAGCCGCCAAATCGACCGACGGTTCGTGGTGGCCGCATTGGGATGCGTGGGTCGGCAAGCATGGAGGCGGTCAAGTTCCGGCGCGCGCACCCGGCGCAGGAGACCTCAAGGCCATAGAGCTTGCGCCCGGCTCCTATGTCCGGATGCGCGCCACGGACTAGCTGTCGGTTTTGGGAGAGGTCTCGCTGGTGGCTTTCGGGGCTGTCCTTTTTCGCGTCCGGGTTCGCGCCTTGGATGGCAATGCAACGCTGGACTTTCTGTGCGCTTTGGCCTCCGGCGCCGATTTCTCTTCCGGCTGCGTTCCCTCACGCTCCTCGGAAATCACGAATTGAAGAACCGACGACGACGATTCGCCGGACCCGGTATCCCAGAACGGCCTGTTGGTCACAAGACCATCCCAGATCTTCGCGAGGTTCTGCTCGCGGTCATTGGAAACATGGTTGTGCCAGCCGAGAACCAACCCCGTCGCGTAGGCGGCCTGAGCGCGCCTTTTTCCTTTTTCGTTTTTGGTCAGCCCCGCCAGCAAATCACGGGCAACGGCAATGTCGTTGTTGGCGCCCAAGTCGTCTTGTAGCGTCTTAAGAGCGGCAAGAAATGCGGTGGATTCCTGTTTCGGATAGAGTGAGCCGAAAAACTCGGTCGCATACCGCATTTTCTTGATCTCGATGCGAAGGTCGTGGCGCTGCTCGTCGCTCAGAGCATCGAAATCCCGCCCGGTGCTAACGACTGCCTGATAGTGTTGTTCCAACAGTTCGCGGGCGACGTCGACGGCAGGCCCCTGCATTTTTTCGGTAGCCTCGGGTGTGTTGCCGTCGTGCCAGCTCCGCCCTTCGGCCCAAGCCCGGACCAGCATCATCAGGGCAAAATATCGCCGCGATTTCAGCGCCGTGTGCGCTCGCTTGTAGCCCTTGTCGCATTCCCGTTCCGCGCGCTCCCGCAAAACTGCCACGCCCGGCTCATCCGGCAGATCGTTGACCACCGGGCCGAGAATCTCGCCGAGAAAGACATCCCAATCGCGGGCCGGTCCGAATTCACCGATTAGCCAGCGCAATTCGCGGTTGAGATACTTGCGCTGCGCATTCGGAATGAGATCCCTAAAAAGGCTCAGGCAAGAGCGAAGCCGGCGGGTCGCGACGCGAACTTGATGCACGCCTTCTTCGTGGGCGCGAGCCAGCACGCAGGCTTCGTTGGCGCGCAGGTGATCTGCACAGCCCAGAACGATTTCCGACAATGCCTCTTCAGCAGCTGTCGCCGGAACCAAAACCGGGGACTTTCCCTTGGTCCAAGTCGCGGTCTGATTGTTGACGGCATCCATGTTAAACCTCTTGTCTTCGGTAAACATGGCCACTCTACCTCCATCGCCTCATTGTCTCTCGGGCTTTCGGAGAACGTATGTTCTTTCCCGGTACGTCCAATTTGCAGATCGTCGAGTCAGCACATGGGCCAACGCTTAACGCCTCGCAAGGTGATGGGGCAATTCCCCGTGCGCCGTTATCTGTATTGTGCACCATCGTACCCGGCAAACTGTAAAGTGCACATCTCAAGATTGACCCGCACGGGTAACATTTCAAGTGTCGTTTTCGAAGTAAGGTATGATCTGAGAGCATAGGTGAAGGCCATGGATGGTGCCGGTGTGCGCATGGTCGAATGCCGCAACCGGAAGTAATTGTTTGGCGAAACCTCCAGACGTTTGCCGCCGCCCGAAAATCGGGGCATATTGGCTCCATGGAACAGCCGCCCGCCAGCGAGCCCCCAGTTGCACGTCGGGCCTAACCCCGATCCGGCGATCTCCGATCATTTGGAGTTGCTGGCCGCAATGGGTCAGGACTTCGCCGCGTCGCGCGATATCGAGGAAACGCTCAAGCGCGCCCTTGTACGGATCACCCAATATCTGAACGCCGAAAGCGGCGCGCTGTTTCTGCTCGACGAAACCCAGGGTATGTTGACCTGTACCAGTTGTTTCGGCGTGACCGAGATCACCGGCTTGCGGTTGCCGAGTGATCAGGGCGTGGTCGGGCGCGCCGTCCAGAACAATGCCGGAGAGATCGTCGAGAGCGCCGCCAGCGACCCGGATTGGTACGACGTGATCGATCAAGAAACCGGCACCACCACCCAATCCATTCTCTGCGCGCCCATCAGCATTCAGGACCAACGTGTCGGCGCCATCGAGCTGATCAACAAAAAGGGAGGTGATCCGCAATTCACCGCCAATGATCTGCGGATCCTCGAAACCATGGCCGCGTCGGCGGGCCTCGCCATTCTCAATGCCCGCATGGCCGAGGCGCTGGTGGAGCAGGAGCGCGTGCGGCGCGAGCTTGAACTGGCGGGTGAGATTCAACGCAATCTTCTGCCCGAGCCGCGCGGCGGCGATTTTCCCATTGAGGGGGTCAATGTGGCCGCCCGGCTGGTGTCCGGAGATTTCTATGATTTTTTCGAACTGCCGCATGGACGCATCGGTTTTAGCGTCGGCGACGTTTCGGGCAAGGGATTGAACGCAGCCCTGATGATGGCCAAGACGGCGAGCTTGTATCGTTGTTTGGGCAAAACCAATCATCACCCCGGCTCGCTGTTGGCCCGGATCAATGCCGAGATTTGCGAAACCGCGACGCGGGGCATGTTCGTGACCATGGTCGGGGGCGTTTACGACCCGGCGTCCGGATGGGTGCGTCTGGCCAACGCCGGCCACGAGCCGCCGCTTCTTCACGGCCGTGATGGGTCCTTCACCGCATTTGGCGCAGAGGCGCCGCCACTGGGAATCTCGACACAGCTCGGAGCGTCCGGGCACTTCCAAGAGGTCGAGATCCACCTTGACGGTGGCACCTTGTATGTCTTCACCGACGGCGTCACCGAGGGATATCTGGAGAGTGGCGCCACATTGCAGGTGTCGGGGCTCGAGCGCGTCATCGCCAAGCGCCGGACGCTGCCTCTTGCCGATCGCATTGGCGCCATCGTGAAGCTGTTCAACAGTTCGGACGGTGGTTTGCGTGATGACGTGACGATCTTGGCGGTGGATGACGGAGCTGCCGCGCGCGAGCGTGACGGCGGCTCCGAAGCCGCATTGTCGTTCGGACGTTGCTCCGGAGCGCGGCGCTGGCCCTGTTGGCCGGGCTCGCCGTCGCGGTGGGGCTGGCGGCGGCGGATCTCGTCGTCCCACTCCCCGCGACGACGAGGGAGC
>CAKZLS010000460.1 GCA_937127205.1 uncultured Rhodospirillales bacterium | reverse complement strand
GAAACTTGTTGACGATGATCACCTCGTTGTTGAACCCGTAGCGCGCCTGGCGAAACAGGATCGGGCCTCGGCTGTCCAACTTGATCGCCACCGCGATCATCAGCAACAGCGGTGATAGAACCACCAGCGCCAGCGCGGCCAAGGCCTTGTCCTCCACCGCCTTGACCAAGCCGCTCCAACCCGACAGGGGCACCGATGCGATTTCGAGCACCGGAACGCCCTCCAACTGGCGGCTGTGATGGCGCGGAAAGTGGTAGCCGATCAGATCCGAGCCCAGATAGACGTGAACCGGGAGGCTGCGCAGCCGGTCGATAATGCTCACCAGCCGGTCGTCAGCATGCCACGGCAGGGTGATCACGACGTCATGCACCAAACCGCGGCGCACGTATCCCACCAAATCGTCCAAGTCCCCCAGGACCGGACAGCCATTGATCTCATGATCGACGCGCGTTCCGCGATCGTCGAAAAGGCCGATAATCCGTTTCCACGGAACATCGCGCTCTCGCAGCTGACCAACCAAGTGCCCGGCTGAACCGCCGGCTCCGACCAGGGCAACGTTGCGCACCAACAGGCCGGCGCGCGCGGAGCATCCAAGCAGATACTGGAACACGCCCCGGCCGACGCAGATCAGGAAAGCGCCCCCAAGAAACGAAGCAAAGAACCAAATTCTCGAAAACTCTTCACTGATCTTCAGGGCAAACGCCAGGGCCACCAAAATAAGAAACACCAGACCACAAAGCACGATGGCGCGTCCCATATGGTTCGGCCAGGCAACGATGGTCTCGAAGTCATAGAGTTGGGCGCAATAGAAGGCGCCGATGGTCATGGCACCATTGATAACGATTGACGCCAGATAAATCTGGTAGTTGTCGGGGCTCCAGCCGACGTATCCAAGGTAATAGCCTAACCCAACCAGGACGACGATCAGCCCGTCCATAGCGCCGACGACACCGCAAACGATACTCTCCGACAGCGTCGCGTGCCAATTCGCCGAAAAACGTGCGGTTATTGCGTCATTTGTCGATTGCGGCTTCATACTAAAGGATTTCGCTCGCTATTCCGCCAAGTCTTCGAACAACGGATCGAATGATGTACTTAAGCACGGCCATCGAATGTGCAAGACGGCAGAAAATACGCACCAATTCGCCGCTCGAGACCGAAATCTGCCTCGTCATTTTGGAAAACATAGACTTTATTGCAAATCGTAAACAAAAACCAAAAATTGAGCCGGTCAAAGGTGATGTTCCACCCTTTTATCGTATCCTTATTAAGTTGTCCCGTACCTAGTCTCAGCCGTATATGTTCATGAAACAAGTATAGGCTTTAATTCACACTTATGGCATATGTTGCTCCAGCAATACAATGGCTTTCAACACTGTCTATGTTTTTGCCTACTTTGCGATATTGCTCTTCAACATCAAACTCTGCCGCGGATCGATGCGGTATAGCCATTTCGCCGTCCTGTCCGAAACGGATAGGCATTAGAATGCTTCTATCTGTCCGGATTATTCTCTAGATATCCCCCATGACCGATCTTGCACGTATCCGAAACTTCGCGATCATCGCCCACATCGACCATGGTAAGTCGACACTGGCGGATCGTATCATTCAACTTTGCGGTGGCCTCAGTGACCGCGAGATGCGCGAACAGGTTCTCGATTCCATGGAGATCGAGCGCGAACGCGGCATTACCATCAA
>CAKZLS010000459.1 GCA_937127205.1 uncultured Rhodospirillales bacterium | reverse complement strand
GCCGGACCTCTGTAATCCCATTATCCTCACCGACGTCACCGAGGCGTTCCGCGACTCCGGCTTCGGGCTGTTCGCGCGGAACGTGGAGAAGGGCTCGGTTGTTCGCGCCATTCCCGCGCCCGGCGCCGCCGACCGCCCGCGCAGCTTCTTCGACAAACTGAACGATTGGGCGCGCGGCGAAGGTGCCGGCGGGCTTGGTTACATCATCCTCGCCGACGGCGGGGCCAAGGGACCCATCGGCAAGAACCTGGAGCCCGAGCGCATTCAGTCGATCAGTGAAGCCACCGGCGCCGGCGACGGTGACGCCGTGTTCTTCGTCTGCCTCAAGAAGAAAGAGGCCGAGCGGTTCGCCGGGTTCGCCCGCGACCGTATTTGTGATGAGCTGGGTTTGCGCGAGGAGGGCGTGTTCAAGTTCGTCTGGATCGTCGACTATCCGGCCTACGAGCTCAACGAGGACACCGGTCAGATCGAGTTCAGCCACAACCCGTTCTCCATGCCCCAGGGCGGTCTCGAAGCGCTGGAAACCATGGACCCGCTGGAGATCAAGGCCTTTCAGTACGACATCGTCTGCAACGGCATCGAGCTGTCCAGCGGCGCCATCCGGAACCATCGCCCGGACATCATGATCAAGGCCTTCGCCATCGCCGGGTACTCGGAGGACGTGGTGAGGGAAAAGTTCGGCGGCCTGTTCCACGCCTTCGAGTTCGGCGCGCCCCCGCACGGCGGCTGCGCGCCGGGCATCGATCGGATCGTGATGATGCTGGCCGACGAGCCCAACATCCGCGAGGTCATCGCCTTCCCCATGAACCAGCAGGCCCAGGACCTGCTCATGGGCTCGCCCGCGGAAGTGGAACCGCAGCGCCTCAAGGAACTCCACCTCCGCCTCGACCTGCCGAAGCCGAAAAAAGTCGTCGCCAAGGACAGCGCCGCCTAACTAGGCGTCGGCCCCGAAGATCAGCGGTCGTTTCGGCCGCGATCGGCGCGGAAATATTCGAGGGTTTATTTGCCCTCGATGCGACCGATCAATTGACGCACCTCGGCAAGCCGCTGGGCGGCGGCAACACGGTCCGGTTCGGCGGCGGCGGCCAACGCGCGCCGCGCCTCCTCCTCGACGGAAACGCCCGAAGCCGCGGCGCGCCGGCGCAGCGCTTCGACCACCGTGTCGTCAAGATCGCGGATCAGCATCTGGCCCATGGCAAACAGATTATATCGATATCGAACCGATTGCGACCTTCATGGTGCGCGGGCCAATGACACTTGAGCGACAATCAACACTCCTTACGACATTCTGAAGCGGGCAGCAATGAGGGAGTCGAGACGTGTGCTTGTTCGAAGCGCCGGTGCTGGCGTACATAAGGAGGGAGCGAGTCTCGAACCATCTCTAATCCCCCTCATTCGCCCGGAATGTAGATCTGGGACGGCTTTCGTTTATTCAGCCGTCCCAGATTCCCAAAACGGAAGTGGTCGGTAGCGGACGCTTACGCCGCTGCCGCGGATTCCAGTTTATCGACCACCAGCGCGTTCAGCATCCACGACGCCTCTTCGTGCGCGCCTATCCGTGCCGTCAAGAGATCGGCCGTGTACACATCCTCGACTTCTTCCGCCTTGTGGATGATCGGCCGAAGTTGGCGCGCCACCGCCTGGTTGTCCTCGGCAAGTTCCTTGATCATATCACCGGCGGACTTGATGCCGGGGGCGTCCTCGATGATGCTTTCCTGCAAGTAATTGCCGAGACCTGTCGGTGCCGCGAATCCTATGGACCGGATGCGCTCGGCGATATCGTCGATGGCTTTCGCTATATCCTCGTACTGCTCATCCGTCAGCTTGTGGACGGAATAAAATAGAGGGCCCGTGATGTTCCAGTGATACGCGTGCGTCTTGTGGTAGAGCACGTAACAACTGGCGAGCGCTTTGCCCAACTCCGTCGCCAACTCCCGGCGATGATCCCGGTCGACACCGGTGTCCATGGGAAGTTCGGTGGAGGCTGTTTCATGTGCGGCGATTGCCATGATCGGTTCTCCTCTGATGTTCTTGAAAACGTATCGGCGCCCTTAACAACGTCTCACTTCGAAAACGGTTCCAAAGGAAATGTCGCGGAAGCGATTGCCGTAGACACCAAGACACGTTTTGTAGTTTTCAAACCGCGAGAGCGCGTTTCTCGCTCGTTTCGTAGGGTTTGGTACAGAGATCCCCAGCGATTGGATCAAATTTCCCGACGAGAAATCCGTTGATCCGGTCTGTCG
>CAKZLS010000458.1 GCA_937127205.1 uncultured Rhodospirillales bacterium | reverse complement strand
CCAATGGTGGTGGCTCCGCCACGCTCCGGTTACCGCCCTCGCGGGCCGCATTTACGGCCAGATGGACGTGGACTGCGATATCGGCGACGAGCAGAGCTTTTCCGCTCTGGCCGAGACGCTGCCCGCGAACGCCGTGTGGCTGATCACACCGCTTGGCCGGACCCGCAAAACCTTCGACGCCATCGCCGCCAAAACCCCGCTGCCGGATCCCATCGTGGAACCTGATTTGATTGAACAGAGTTTCGGCAGATGGCAGGGTTTGAGCTGGGACGAAATGCAGTCTGTCGATCCGAAGATTTATGCGGAGTTCTGGGTTGACCCCACGCGCTCGGCGCCACCCGAGGGAGAAAGCTTCGCCGCGCAAATGGCTCGGACGCGCGCCGCCATCGACCGGTTGAGCGACGAACACGCGGGCCGGGATATCGTCGCGGTCAGCCACGGCGGCACCATCCGCGCCGCCGTCGCCATGGCCCTGGATCTGACGCCCGAGGCCGCCATGGCCGTCGTTGTCGACAATCTGTCCATTACCCGGCTGAGCAAAGTGGCCGACGGGCTGTTACAGGACAAGGGCGGCGTCTGGCGGGTGGAGGGCGTTAACACCCAAGCCGCCAGAAAGCCCTGAAGCGAAAGGGGTTCAATCCGGAATGCGAATGGTTTACTGTCCCGACCGTGCCGGGACAGGGAAGCCGGTGCGCGGCGCCTGTGCCGCCACTCCGGAGCTGCCCCCGCAACTGTGAGAGGTGAGACCTTGGCAGTCTCAGGTCACTGGCGCCCTTGAGGCGCTGGGAAGGCGCCATGGTCGATGATCCCGAGCCAGGAGACCTCCCCGGCACAACGGAATAACCTATCCTCGGGCGGAGGATATGGCCGGGAGGAAAGCGATCCGCACGACACTACCCCCTGTTACTCTCGTTTTGGGCGGAGCCCGTTCGGGGAAGAGCACCTACGCCGAGAAACTCGTCGAGGGCATGGGACCCGGGGTTTATCTGGCCACCGCCGAGGCCGGCGACGGGGAAATGACGGAACGCATCCGCCACCACCAGCAGCGGCGCGGGGGCCGCTGGACCACCGTCGAAGAACCGCTTGATCTCGCGGGCGCGCTCGGGCAACACGCCGCGCCCGAGCATGCCGTTCTGGTGGACTGCCTGACCTTGTGGCTGAGCAACGTCATGGGCGCCGAGCGTGATGTCGACGCCGAAACCGACGCGCTCGCTAAGTGTCTCTCCGGATTGCCGGGTCCGGTGGTCCTGGTCGCCAACGAGGTCGGCCTCGGGATCGTGCCCGAAACCAAGCTCGGCCGGCTGTTCCGCGATCACGCCGGCCGGCTCAACCAAACCATCGCGCGGATTGCGCCGCGTGTCGTATTCGTCGCGGCCGGACTGCCGCTTATGCTGAAGGACATCACCGAATGAAAATCCCCGCCACCGTGATTACCGGTTTCCTCGGATCCGGCAAGACGACGCTCATTCGTCATCTCATCGAGAACGCCGGCGGCAAGCGGTTGGCGCTGGTGATCAACGAGTTCGGCGATCTCGGCATCGACCGCGAAATGCTGCTTGGCTGCGGCATCGAGGGCTGCGGCGAGGACGAAATCGTCGAACTGCCCAACGGCTGCATCTGCTGCACCGTTGCCGACGAGTTCCTGCCCACCATGGAGATGTTGCTCGATCAGCCCGAGCCGCCCGATCACATCATCATCGAAACCTCGGGCCTGGCCCTGCCGAAACCGCTGATCAAGGCCTTCAACTGGCCGGAAGTGCGGTCGCGAGTGACGGTGGACGGTGTGATCACCGTCATCGACGCGCCCGCCGTGGCCGCCGGCCGGTTCGCCGACGACCCCGACGCCATCCAGGACGAACGAAAGGACGATCCCGCCCTCGACCATGACTCGCCGCTCGAAGAGTTGTTCGAGGACCAGTTGCTCTCCGCCGACATGGTGGTGCTGAACAAGACCGATCTGGTGGACGGAGACGCGCTGACGGCGGTGCGATCGGAGATTTCGGGCATCGTGCGTCCGGCGGCCAAGATGGTGCCCGCCGTCCACGGCAAACTCGACCCGGGCGTGATCCTCGGGCTGGACGCGCGCGCCGAGGACGACCTCAACGGCCGCCGGTCGCATCACGACACCGAGGACGACCACGACCATGACGATTTCGTCAGCTTCGTCGTCACTCTCGACCCCATCGCCGATCCGGCGGTGCTGGAAGGACGCATTCGGATGATTGCCGAGCAACACGATGTGCTGCGGGTGAAGGGGTTCGTCGATGTCCCCGACAAGGCCATGCGCCATGTGGTGCAAGCCGTCGGAGACCGCATCCAGCGGTACTACGACCGGCCCTGGAACGCCGATGAGCAACGCCGGACCGAATTGGTGGTGATCGGCCAGACAGGTCTCGATCAGACGGCGATCCACGCCGTCCTGATGGGCGAGAACGCGCCTGCTCTCTTGGAAGCCGTCTAGCTCATGCACCTGCTTGCGGCGCGCCCGGGCGCGGTTTCCGATGGTAGCGAGGCGGTGGATCTGGAGCAGTCCCCCGCCGATATTCTGGTGCTGTCGGCGGCCGACTCTGAACTCGCCTGCCTGGCCACGGCGCGCGGTCAACTCCCCGCGGACACGTTCCCGTCGCTGCGTCTCGCCAGTCTCCTTCACCTCGGCCACAACATGTCCGTGGATCTCTATGTGGAGACCATGGTGGCTCATGCCAAACTGGTCATCGTGCGTCTGTTGGGCGGTCACGGATACTGGCCCTACGGTGTCGAACAGGTGGCCGCCATATGCCGCGACCGCGGCATCCAGGTGGCCTTCCTGCCCGGCGACGACCAGCCCGATCCGGAACTGAGCGGCTTCTCCACAGTGCCGCCGGACACTGCTCATCGCCTCTGGCAGTATTGCGTCCACGGCGGCGTCGACAATGCGTTGGATTTTCTCCGGTATTGCGCCTCGCTGATCGGATACGATGCGGAGTGGCAGGACCCCCGGCCGCTGTTGCGCGGCGGTTTGTACTGGCCGGGTCAGCACCGCTGCCGGCTCGATACCCTCCGCGCGGAGTGGCGAGACGGCCAGCCGGTGGTGGCGATTACTTTTTACCGGGCGCTGGTCCAGGCCGGCAATCTGAAGGCTGTAGACGCCCTGGTGGACGGTCTCGTGGCCCAGGGCCTCAATCCGCTGCCGCTGTTCGTCGCCAGTCTCAAGGATCCGGTGGCGGCGGCCACGGTGGAGAGCGTGCTGGCCGAGGCGCCGCCCGACGTGATCCTCAACGCCACCGGCTTCGCGGTCTCGGCGCCGGGCGGCGACATCTCTCCGACGCCCTTCGATGCTTGCGATTGTCCCGTCCTGCAGGTGGTGTTCGCCGGCGGCGACGAGGCCGGCTGGCGCGACGGAACCCAGGGCCTGATGGCCCGCGACATCGCCATGAACGTGGCGCTGCCCGAAGTGGACGGCCGGATCATGACCCGGGCGGTATCGTTCAAGGGCCGGAGCGAACGCGACGAGTTGACGGAAACCGACATCGTCGTCTACGAGCCGGTGGCCGACCGCGTCGACTTCGTCTGCGAGTTGGCGGCCAACTGGGCCAGGCTTCGCCGCACACCGCCGGAAACGCGACGCGTTGCCATCGTGCTCGCCAACTACCCCAATCGCGATGGCCGCCTCGGCAATGGTGTGGGGCTCGACACCCCCGCCGGCACCATGAACGTGCTTCGGGCACTGCAGACGGCCGGGTACCGCGTCGAAGACCTGCCGGCCGATGGCAAGGCGCTGATCGACCGGCTGGCCGCCGGTCCCACCAACCACACGCTCGATCTGAGAACCCGGGAGATCCGCGAGACGCTGTCGCTGGCGGATTATTCAGCGTTTTTCTCCAACCTGCCGTCGAGTGTACAAAAGTTGGTCAACGACCGCTGGGGATCGCCCGAACGCGACCCGTTCTTCATGCCGGGTGAGCTGGATTGCGGCCGCTTCGCCATCTGTGCCTTCCGCTGCGGCAACGCGGTCATCGGACTGCAGCCGGCGCGCGGCTACAACATCGATCCGTCGTCCAGCTATCACGACCCCGATCTGCCGCCGCCGCACGGATATCTGGCGTTCTATGCCTGGCTGCATAGCGACTTCGGTGCCCACGCGGTGGTCCATATGGGCAAGCACGGCAACCTCGAATGGCTGCCGGGAAAGGCGCTGGCGCTATCCGGCGCGTGCTTCCCGGAGGCCGCGTTCGGCGCCATGCCGCATCTCTATCCGTTCATTGTCAATGATCCCGGCGAGGGCACCCAGGCCAAGCGCCGCGCCCAGGCGGTGATCATCGATCACCTGACACCGCCCATCACCCGCGCCGAAAGCTACGGGCCGCTTCGCGACTTGGAACAATTGGTGGACGAGTACTATGAGGCTTCCGGAGTCGATCCCCGCCGGCTTCGGGTGCTGACCGACGAGATCCTGTCGCTCTGCCGGGTCAGCGGACTGGACGCCGACTGCGGCATCGAGGGAGAAGACGATCAGGACCAGTCGCTGGCCAAGCTCGATAACTATTTGTGCGAACTCAAGGAAATGCAGATCCGCGACGGCCTGCACATCTTCGGCGAAACGCCGGAAGGCGATCAACTCCGCGATCTGCTGGTGGCGCTGATCCGCACGCCGAGGCGCGCCGGCACCGATGGAGACGCGTCATTGCTGAGGGCGCTGGCGGCGGACCTGGACCTCGATTTCGATCCGCTGGATTGCGACATGGCGGCGCCGTGGACCGGGCCGAAACCCGAATTCCTGGCGGGCGACGATCCCTGGCGCAGCAACGGCGACACCGTGGAGCGTCTGGA
>CAKZLS010000457.1 GCA_937127205.1 uncultured Rhodospirillales bacterium | reverse complement strand
AAAAAGACCTGAACTTTAGCTTAGCGCTTCGCACGCTTTTTTGATGCGCGAGCAAGCCTCTTTCAGCACCTCCGTCGACGTGGCGTAAGAAATCCGGAAATACGGGGACAGACCGAAAGCCGACCCCTGAACGGCGGCGACCCCTTCGGCTTCCAGCAAATAGGTAATGAAGTCGTCGTCGCTTTCGATTTTTTTGCCCTCCGGCGTTGTCTTGCCGATGACGCCGGCGCAAGACGGATAGACATAGAACGCACCTTCCGGCGTATGGCAGGACAGCCCCGTCGTTTCTTTGAGCAGGGAGATCACCAAATCCCGTCTCTCTTTGAATATTGCGTTGTTCCCGGCGACGAAGTCTTGCGGTCCGTTCAGGGCCGCGACCGCCGCGGCCTGAGAAATCGAACACGCGTGCGTCGTGCTCTGCGACTGCAGATTGTTCATTCCTTTCACAAGGTCCGTCGCGCCGGCCGCGTATCCCACCCGCCATCCGGTCATGGCATAGACCTTGGAACACCCGTTAAGCGTCAGCGTCCGTTCGTAAAGCTTTGGCTCCACCTCGGCGGGTGTTGAGAATTCGAAGCCGTCGTAGATGACGTGCTCGTACATATCGTCTGGCATCACCCAGACGTGAGGATGACGCAGCAAGACATCGGTGATTTCCTTCAGTTCCGCGCGCGTATACGCGGCGCCAGTGGGGTTCGAGGGTGAATTCAGGATCAGCCATTTGGTTTTCGGCGTGATTGCCCGGTCGAGATCTTCCGCGCGCAACTTGAAGCCGTTTTCCTGCGGACACGGAACGATCACGGGTTGGCCGTTGGCCAGCATCACGATGTCGGGGTAGGACACCCAGTAGGGCGCCGGAATGACCACTTCGTCGCCCGCGTCCAGGGTCGCCATCAACGCGTTGAAAATCGTCTGTTTGCCGCCGGAGCCGACCGTTATCTGTTCCGGCTTGTAATCCAGCCCGTTGTCGCGTTTGAACTTGGCGCAGATCGCCTTGCGCAATTCCAGCGTTCCGGCGACGGCCGTGTACTTCGTTTCGCCCCGGTCGATCGCCGCCTTCGCCGCTTCCTTGATGTGGTCGGGCGTATCGAAGTCCGGCTCGCCGGCGCCAAGACCGACGACGTCACGACCCTGAGCTTTCAGTTCCGCCGCCTTCTGGGTGACCGCGATGGTCGGCGAGGGCTTGATGCGGCCTAAACGTTGAGAAAGAAGTGTCATGAGGAAACTCCGAAGATGCGAAATCAAATGATGGACGCAGACTAGGCCGCCCGAATTAGCAGGGCAACCCGCAAACAACGGGAAATGCCCGCGATAAAGACGATTGAAAACAACGTTCCGCCTACCGGCGATATGGCCATCGCGACCAAGGCTCCCTATAACTGGGGTATGGTTGCGCTGACAAATCCGTTGCCGCTGATCCCCGAGAAACGGCCGCCGGTTGAAGGTACGGGCCGGTTTCGCGTGGTTTCCGATTTCGAGCCCGCGGGCGACCAACCGGAAGCGATCGCCGAACTTACCCGGGGCATTGCAGGCGGCGAGCGCGATCAGGTTCTGCTGGGCGTGACCGGATCGGGCAAGACCTTCACCGTCGCCAAGGTCATCGAGAACCTCCAGCGCCCCGCCCTCGTCCTCGCCCCCAATAAGACCCTCGCCGCTCAGCTCTACGCGGAGATGAAGGCGTTCTTTCCGGACAATGCCGTCGAGTACTTCGTGTCCTACTACGACTACTACCAGCCGGAGGCCTATGTCCCGAGGAGCGACACCTACATCGAAAAAGACGCCTCCATCAACGAGCAGATCGACCGTATGCGGCACGCGGCGACGCGCGCCCTGCTCGAACGCAATGACGTGATCATCGTCGCGTCCGTTTCCTGCATTTACGGCATCGGCGCGGTGGAAACCTACGCGCAGATGGTTGTGTCGCTGACCCGCAATCGGTCCTTGGACCGCAACGATCTGCTCAAGCGCTTGGTCAGCCTTCAGTACCGGCGGAACGACGCCAATTTCTTCCGTGGCACATTCCGTGTCCGCGGCGACGTTTTGGAAATTTACCCGTCACACCTGGAGGACCGGGCCTGGCGGCTGTCGCTGTTTGGTGACGAACTGGAAGAGATCTGGGAGATCGATCCCCTGACCGGAGAAAAGATCGGGACCCTGGAAACCATCACCATCTATCCCAACAGCCACTATGTCACCCCGCGCCCGACACTCCAGCAAGCCTTTCCCAGGATCAAGGCGGAACTCAAAGAGCGTCTCGACGAGCTGGTTCCCGACGGCAAACTTCTCGAGGCCCAACGCCTACAGGAGCGCACCACATTCGATCTCGAAATGCTGGAAACCGCCGGCCATTGCAACGGCATCGAGAATTACTCGCGCTATCTCACCGGCCGCAATCCCGGCGAGCCGCCGCCGACGCTGTTCGAGTACCTGCCGGAAAACGCCCTGTTGTTCGTGGATGAGAGCCACGTGACCGTGCCGCAGATCGGCGGCATGTATCGGGGCGACTATAATCGCAAGTCGACGCTTGCGGAGTTTGGATTCCGGCTGCCGTCCTGCGTCGACAACCGGCCGCTGAAATTCGAGGAATGGGACGCCATGCGTCCGCAATCGGTGTTCGTTTCGGCCACACCGGGTCCGTGGGAACTGGAACGCACCGGCGGCGTGATCGTGGAGCAGGTGGTACGCCCCACCGGGCTGATCGACCCGCCGTGCATTATCCGGCCGGTGGAAAACCAAGTGGACGACCTGATGAGCGAAGCCAAGGCAGTGGCCGCGCGCGGTCAACGCGTGCTCGTGACCACCTTGACAAAACGCATGGCCGAGGACCTGACCGAGTATCTCCACGACCAGGACATCCGCGTCCGCTACATGCATTCCGACATCGACACGCTGGAGCGCATCGAGATCATCCGCGACCTCCGGCTGGGCGCCTTCGACGTGCTGGTGGGCATCAACCTGTTGCGCGAGGGCCTGGACATTCCCGAATGCGCCCTGGTCGCCGTTCTCGACGCCGACAAGGAGGGATTTCTGCGGTCCAAGACCAGTCTGGTTCAAACCATCGGCCGGGCGGCGCGGAACCTCGACGGCCGGGTAATCCTCTACGCCGACCACCAAACGGAATCCCTGGAATACGCCATCGGCGAGACCAACCGTAGGCGGGAACGCCAGCAAGCCTACAATGCCGCCCACAACATCACCCCCGAGAGCGTCCGCAAGGGCATCTCGGACGTATTGGGCAGCGTCTATGAGCACGACTACGTCACCGTTGATACGGGCGTCGGCGGCGAGCGGCACCTGGTGGGCAAGAACCTCTCGGATCATATGGCGGAGTTGGAAAAACGCATGGCCGCCGCCGCCGCCGAGTTGGAGTTCGAGGAGGCGGCACGGCTGCGCGACGAAATCCGGCGGCTCGAGGCCACGGAACTGGGTCTCGACAAGGCCGGGGTCGCGCCGCGTTTTGCCAGCGCTTCCGCGCGCGGCAAGTCCAAGACCGGGCGGTCCAGGAAACGGGGACGGTAGCCTTCCCGTCATGCCATCACCGGAGCAGACAGTGGATCCAGCAAACAAGGCGCTCGTATTGTTTTCGGGAGGGCAGGATTCGACAACCTGCCTGGCCTGGGCGCTGACCACCTTCGCTTCGGTGGAGACGGTGGCATTCGACTACGGTCAGCGGCACGCCATCGAGCTTGAATGTCAAAAATCCGTCCTCGCGGAACTGAAACAACAGTTTCCGCACTGGACGGCGCGGCTCGGGGCCCACCGCCAGATTGATCTGAGTGTCCTCAATGAGCTCTCCGAAACCGCTCTCACCCGCGACGTCCGGATCGAGATGGACGAACGGGGCCTGCCCACCACCTTCGTTCCCGGACGCAACATCCTGTTTCTCACCATGGCGGGCATCCTCGCTTATCGCCGAGGCGCCGGCCACCTCGTTGGCGGCATGTGCGAAACCGACTACTCGGGCTACCCAGACTGCCGCGACGATGCCATCAAAGCCATGCAGGTGGCGCTGAACCTGGGCATGGATGCGCGGTTCGTTCTGCACACGCCGCTGATGTGGCGGGACAAGGCGGCCACCTGGACGCTCGCTCGGGACCTGGGCGGCCCCCCGCTTGTCGATCTCGTCCGCGAGCGCACCCACACCTGCTATCTCGGCGATCGGTCCCAGCGCCATGATTGGGGTTACGGCTGCGGCCAGTGCCCCGCGTGCGAGCTGCGGGGCCGCGGCCATGCACGGTTTCTTCAGTCATTCCCCGACATCTTGTGACTTAACCCGCCTTGTGACTTAACCCTGGGGCGCAACGGTGTTATGAGGGGCCGCTGATTTTCACTGCATGCGGCCGGGACAGGACACGATGGATCGCGAGAGACTCGAAGGCTTTGGATTTCTAGCGGCGTTTGCCGCGTGCATTCCGGCGGCCAACTGGCTGATCGGCAACGTCGGAACCACGTGTGTTCCCGATGGGCCGTGCCTGATCCCCGTCGCGCCCGGCATCACCGCGCCGAGCGGCGTGCTGATGATCGGCCTTGCCCTGGTCCTTCGCGACATGACGCAGCGCCGGCTGGGCCTGGGGTGGGCCGTCGCCGCCATCGTCGGCGGCGCGGTCCTGTCCATCCTGGTGGCGCCTCCCGCGCTCGTGGTCGCGTCGGGGGCGGCGTTTCTGCTCTCGGAACTGGCGGATTTCGCGGTTTACACGCCATTGCAGCGCCGCCGCCTGATCCTCGCCGTGCTCGCCAGCAGTACGGTCGGGCTGGTGATCGATAGCGCCGTCTTTCTCTATCTGGCCTTCGGCAACCTCGACTATTTCGCCGGCCAGGTCATCGGCAAGGCCTGGATGGTGGTTATCGCCGTGCCGGTCATTTGGTGGTTGCGCCAGCGCGACCGCCGCCTCGGTATCCAGCCGGCGTAATACTCAGTCCGCCCGCAAGAAGGCCACGCGTGCCGCGCCGTAAGTTCGCTCGTCCAGCAGCGTGTATCCGCTCGGAGGGGCGAGGGCTTCCCGGGCAGCCACTTCCACCACGCACACCGCCCCGGGCTCGATCCAGCCACCCGATCTCAATCCCTCCAGCGCCGGAACGGCCAACCCCAAGCCGTAGGGCGGATCGAGAAACGCGAAGGTGGCAGGCGCCCGAGCGGCCGTAGGCGGAATGGCAAGGCGAGTTGCGTCCAGTCTGAGCAGCACCGCGTGTTGCTCCTCGTTCAAGGCGGCCGCGTTACTCCGGATTCCCTTCAGCGCAGCGGGATCCCGGTCGA
>CAKZLS010000456.1 GCA_937127205.1 uncultured Rhodospirillales bacterium | reverse complement strand
AAGCCGTTTGCGGGCCAAAGGGACCTTACCACCGGCAGGATTTTCGGCCGCTGTAGAAATACCATGACCCCCGACGCGTAACTTTGTTACTATCCGCCCAATTCCAAACGCTTTCCCATGAACTCGAGACGTGAGCGCCGCTCGGCAGATGCAGGACTTATTTTCACCTCAATACCAATGGCTTTGGACCTTGGTGCTATTCGTCGCGTTGTTCTATCCCGTTCGTCAGCTCATCTGGGCGATGTCGGTGCGCCGCGAGGAGCGCAAGCTGGGCAAACCAACCGACGAGGAGCGGCGGCGGGCGCTCAAGCGGCGGGCGGCTCTCACGTCGGGCCTTCTGTGTTTCGTTTTTTCCATTGCGTACGTCCATGTGATGTTCAGGAGCATGTTCAGTAGCCCATGATACCCAAGAACTTCAGCGATCCGCGCGTCATCCGGCGTTTGATCATTATCATGGCTATTGCCACGTTCGGGATGTTTACGTTCTGGACGGTGATCAAACCCATGTTCGTTGCTTCGGTCCCCGGCGACTACGAGGTTCGCCAAGGCGACATTCTGCTTGGCGACAAAAAGTACGACGAAGCCCTGGACCGTTTCGATGCAGCGCTTCAGGAAATGCCGAACCACCGCGGTGCGTTGATGGGCAAGGCCATCGCTTTGCTGCAGTCGGAGCGGTATGACGAGGCGGAAGCCGTCTTCACCCATACCATCGACTTTCTAAACAAGAATCTGGAGGCGGACGATCCGACCGGAAACGCGGTTCTCGCCGGCGCTTACGCCAATCGCGGTATCCTTTACGACCGGACGGCGCGCTACGAGCAGGCCTTGTCAGACTATATACAAGCCGTGAAGATCGACGAGGAGGCCGTCAAGGGGCCGAGCTTTGTCGACAAGATTCTTCACGTTAGGCCGCGCCCGGCAACCGTCCGCAATCGGGCCGTGTACCTGCAGCAGCAGTTGGCGTTGCCTGAAGAGGAGCGGCTGCTTAGGCTGCCCGAAAAGGACGCAGAGCAGCGGATGCACAAGCCCTGATCCAAACCGCTAGAACTCTACGATGCCCAGGACGTCCTCGAACAGGACAAGGAAAAAATAGGTGGCGGCTATGCAGCCGAACAGCAGCCGGACGAAGTCGGTGTTTCCATCGGCATCGCGGTAGCGGATGCCGTGCCAAGCAATGGCAGCCGTCACGATCAGGAACACGAAGTTGATAAAGGGCTCGAGATCACCAGTGAAGTCAAACATGGCAACAAGCTAGCCAGTGACGCCCCGTGTGGCAACCAAGGACATATTTATTCGTGTCGGCGGCCTCGGAAGTACCGGTGGCAGGATCTAGGGATGTCCGGAGCCGGTTGGTTGGTCGGCCCGCCCAAACCCCGTGTCTTGGTCCACGGTTCGTATCTCTTTTTCACCGAAATAGGGAGGTAACAGGGAGGTTGGTTTGTCGACCGCCATGCTTGCCACCATCAGCGCCGTGACCATGAACGCCGCCAACAGTCCAACGGCGGTGCAGAATTTGCGCACACCCTGAGGCACGTAGGTGTGATAGTCGTGATCGTAGCGATGGAAACTGGGGTCGTTTTCATCCAGGCGGCCTTGTTCCTCGCGGCTCAAGATCAGGCGAGCGTAGTGCCGGGCCCAATGCGGAACTTCGTTTTGCAGCATGTAGGAACTGAATAGGCGAGCGACCAATGCTTCCGGGAGATCCTTATCGAACCATTCGCGATACGCCAGTTGGAGAAATTGAAATTCTCCCACTTGCAACAAGTTGGCCGCCGACGAAACGATCATCCGATCGCCCATTTCCAGCTCTTCGCGATCCGGATGTAACAGTATTTGGAAAAAATTCATTCCGGATCCATGTACAAAAGGGTGCAAAAAGCGTTTGTAGGAGGCAACAGCTTTGTTACTCCTATAATACAGTAGGTCAGTTGGGCTTTAGGTCAAGGTTGTGAGCGATTTATCGCGGCAAGTGTCCATTTGGTTCATAATACGGGGCCATCGATAAACCCCTTGAGCCCGGTGAGGTCTTTTGCCGTAAGCCGATGCAATATAAACAAAAAAAACGCCATCTCGACATCCTGGCGATCGATACCGGCGGGACCCGTGTCAAAATCCGGGTCAATTACCGCGATGAGATCCGCCAAGCGTCCACCGGACCCGCCATGATGCCCCGCGACCTCGTCGAGCGGGTGCGGGCGCTTGCGACGGACTGGTCGTACGATGCCGTGTCGCTGGGATATCCGGGTGAAGTGCGAAGCGGACGGCCGTCGCGCGAACCCCACAATCTTGGTACCGGTTGGATTGGCTTCGATTTTCAATCGGCCTTCGGACGGCCCGTGAAGGTGGTCAATGACGCAGCGATGCAAGCGCTTGGCAGTTATCAGGGGGGGCGGATGCTGTTTCTGGGGCTGGGAACGGGGATGGGCTCGGCCCTGGTGGTCGATAAGCTGGTGCAGCCCATGGAACTGACCAAGCTTCCGTACAAGAATGGCCAAACATTCGGAGACTATGTCCGCCACAGCGCTATCGAGCGCCTTGGGGTCAATGTGTGGCAACAGGAGGTCTTCACTGTGATTGAACTCCTGCGCAATGCGCTGGTCGCCGACTACGTTGTCTTGGGTGGCGGAAACGCGCGTTTGCTAAGCGAGCTTCCGCCCTACGCAAGGCGAGGCAATAACGCGAGAGCGTTCGAGGGTGCGTTTCGTCTGTGGCTGGATCCCGATGTCCGCTTTTAGGTGGGAGCATCGGCAACAAGGCCGCCGAGACCCGAGAGGAGAGAGAATGCATAGAATAATTTTGGCCGTGGTGGCATGCATGCCAATGCTGGGCTGCTCATCGGTTCTGGATGCGGATGCGAACGGAATTTGGGTTCAAGAGTCGATGATCCAACTTTCCAATCCAGACACGACAGCAAGCGAGCATTGTCAGAAGTATGGCAAGCGGGCCGAGTACCAATCGACCTTGTCGGATACCGGTACAAAAAAATACATGATGCCGATTCGCGCCTACAAGTGTGTATGACGCGAGCTGGATTGGGGAGTGAACCAGCGGATGTGGGAGGCTGTTGAACTTAGGGGCGGCTGGTGGGCCCGGCAGGACTCGAACCTGCAACCAGACCGTTATGAGCGGCCGGCTCTAACCAGTTGAGCTACGGGCCCGGAACCGTTGATCCCCGGACGCAAGACGCGAGACACTAAGGATAAAGACTATCGGAGGCGCATGCGTTCGGTACGTGACTACCGAAGTCTGGATCAATAGTCCAGGAAACTCCGAAGCTTGCGCGAGCGGCTGGGATGCTTGAGCTTGCGCAGTGCCTTCGCCTCGATCTGACGTATTCGTTCGCGGGTCACCGAGAACTGCTGGCCCACTTCTTCCAAGGTATGATCGGTATTCATGCCGATCCCGAAACGCATGCGCAACACGCGCTCTTCCCGCGCGGTCAGGCTCGACAGCACGCGGGTCGTGGTTTCCCGAAGATTGGACTGAATGGCCGCATCCAACGGCTGAACCGCGTTCTTGTCCTCGATGAAATCGCCCAGATGGCTATCTTCTTCGTCGCCGATGGGCGTTTCCAGGCTTATGGGTTCCTTGGCGATCTTCAGGACTTTGCGCACTTTCTCCAGCGGCATGGAGAGTTTCTCGGCGAGCTCTTCGGGTGTCGGCTCCCTGCCGATTTCGTGCAGCATCTGGCGCGAGGTGCGCACCAGCTTGTTGATGGTTTCGATCATATGCACCGGAATACGGATGGTGCGCGCCTGATCGGCGATGGAGCGGGTGATAGCTTGGCGGATCCACCAGGTGGCATAGGTGGAGAACTTGTAGCCGCGGCGGTACTCGAACTTGTCCACCGCCTTCATCAGACCGATGTTGCCCTCCTGGATCAGGTCCAGGAACTGCAGCCCGCGGTTGGTGTATTTCTTGGCGATGGAAATGACCAGCCGCAGGTTGGCCTCGATCATTTCTTTCTTGGCTTTGGCGGCTTCACGCT
>CAKZLS010000455.1 GCA_937127205.1 uncultured Rhodospirillales bacterium | reverse complement strand
TCTTCGTGATCCGCGTGAGCCTCCCAGTCACCGCCTTCCCGGAAGGGCAATAAGACAACGCCATCCGCTTCGTGGAGGGCAACCACCTTGGCCTGCTTGGGCAGCGCTTCGAGCGGCTTTTCCAGAAATGTTTCCATCTCGTCGCCGATCCAGAACACGACATCCGCGTTCTGCAGGGCTTCCGCCTCCGATGGCCTCAGGGAGTAGGCGTGTGGCGATGCGCCGCCTTCGATCAACAGCGCCGGTTCGCCGATGCCCTGCATCAATCCGGCGGCAAGCGAATGAATAGGCTTGATGCTCACCACCACGTCGGGGACCTCGGCCCGGGTTGTTCCAGCGGACCACCAGGATGCCGCGCCGATAAGGATGCCAATTGCTAGAGATTTACGAAACGTCATGCTTACCGAACTCCGGCGTGTCGCCTATAAGAATGAAGATTTGCAAGTCGTACAGCGTTACATTATAACATGTCAATAATCTGTTCGGAGGCAGCGGCCCATCGTTTGGTTTGCCTCGGCTGGAGCGTAAGTCTGTGAAACACGTCTCAACATTTCCACAATCGGATCATGACCACGACCATTGCGTGGTTGCGATTTTGGCTCATGCCGAAGACGTCTGTCGGCGTAAGAAAGTCCGCCTCACGCCCCAGCGGCGGCAGGTTCTGGAAATCGTTGCGGAAAGTCACGCCGCGGTTGGCGCTTACGAGATAATGGACCGCCTTACAACGGACGGAAAGCGGCCGGCGCCCATCACCGTCTATCGGGCCCTCGACTTCCTGATAACGCAGGGGTTGGTTCATCGTCTCGCGAGCCTCAATGCCTTCATCGCCTGCCCGCGCGCCGGATCGCGGCACGGCGCCCAGTTCCTGATTTGCAAGCGGTGCGGGAACATCGGCGAGTTGAACGATCACTCGGTGGATCGCGCCATCGCCGGCGCGGCGTCGGACGTGGGCTTCAGCGTCTCGGCGCCGGTGGTCGAGGTGGCCGGCCTCTGCATGAACTGCCGACACGATGCGAAACCCGATGCCGCATGATCATGATGGTCCTTCAGGACCGGGCGTGGAGCCACGGGCCGACACCCTGATCGCCGGCGAGGGTCTGTCGCTCGCCTACGGTACCCAAACCCTGTTGCACAACGTCTCCGTCTCCGTTCGGGCCGGCGAGATCGTTACCGTCATCGGACCCAACGGTGCGGGGAAATCGACGCTGATAAAGATTTTGCTCGGTCTCGTGAAACCGGACTCGGGGCATCTGAGTCGCCGCGACGGACTGCGGATCGGCTACGTGCCGCAGCGGCTACCCATCGACCCCGTGCTACCGCTGACCGTGGCAAAACTGATGACCCTGACGATCCGGCGGTCGCGGGGGGCTATCGCGGGGGCGCTCGCGGAAACCGGGGTCGGCCATCTGATCGATGCTGCGGTTCAGACCCTTTCCGGCGGAGAATTGCAGCGGGTATTGCTGGCTCGCGCGCTGCTGGCCGATCCCGATCTCCTGGTCCTTGACGAACCCGTACAAGGCGTCGATTTCGCCGGCGAGACCGCCCTTTACCAGTTGATCGGCGCGTTGCGGGATCGCCGCGGCTGCGGGGTGTTGATGGTTTCCCATGATCTGCACATGGTCATGGCGGCCGCCGACCGGGTTCTCTGTCTCAATCGCCACGTCTGTTGCTCCGGCACGGCCGAGGTCGTGGGCCAGCATCCAGAGTACATCCGCTTGTTCGGCGCCAGGGCGGCCCAGGCGCTCGCCATCTATACTCATCATCATGATCACGGCCATGGCATATCCGGAAACGTGGTTCCGTTGAGCGGGGCGGGCGACGACCCCGAGCCGCCATCCCGCACCAGGGAAACCGGTCCATAATGTTAGACGATTTCCTTGTCCGCGCCATGGTCGCCGGCGTTGGCGTCGCAATCGTCGCCGGCCCCCTCGGATGCTTCATCGTCTGGCGCCGCATGGCGTATTTCGGCGACACTATGTCGCACTCGGCGCTGCTGGGGGTCGCGCTCGGCTTTCTGGTCAATATCCAGCCGATGGTTGGCGTCGTCGTGGTGACCATGTTCATCGCGCTGGTGCTGATTTCGCTACAACAGCGGCCGTGGCTCTCCAGCGACACGCTCCTCGGCATTCTCTCCCACTCGGCACTTTCGCTCGGCCTCGTCGCCGTCGGCCTGATGGCTTGGCTGAGGCTCGATCTTCTGAGCTATCTTTTCGGCGACATCCTCGCTGTCACGCGGATGGATATCCTCTGGATTTACGCCGGCGGGGCCGCAATCCTAGCGGCACTGTTGGCCATCTGGCGGCCGCTGCTGGCGTCCACGGTTCACGAGGATCTAGCCCGCGCCGAGGGCGTGCCTGCTTTCAGGGTAAAGCTGATCTTCATGCTTCTAATTGCTTTGGTGATCGCACTTGCCATGAAGATCGTCGGCGTGCTCCTGATCACGTCGTTACTGATTATTCCCGCCGCCACGGCGCGGCGGTTCGCGCGCACGCCCGAGCAGATGGCCGTCATCGCGGCGCTCATCGGCGCCGTGGCCGTTGTCCTCGGGCTGCAAGGATCGCTGCACTTGGATACGCCATCGGGACCGTCCATCGTAGTTGCCGCTGGGATCCTGTTCGCATTGAGCCTGCTGCCGTTCGGACGGCCGAAAGCGACTTAGCGCAGCTCATGGAGGAGCGTGCCGGCCTCCTTCAGGTCCTGCATATTAAAGCCTTCCGTGAACCAGTCATGAATGGGCGCGAGCAGATCACGCGCCTCGTCGCGCTTGCCTTGGTCGCCCCACAGCCGGGCGAGGCTGGTCGCGGCCCTGAGCTCCTCAAGGTGTGCGTTCTGTTCCCGCGCGGTGACGATGGCGCGGGTCAGCCACGAGGCGGCGTCCTCGTCGGTTCCTTCGCCGGATGCAATGGCGATCTGACCGCGAGTCCTCAACAGTTTCGGAATATCAATGTAGCCTCCCGCCGAAGGGACCACATCCAGGGCGTCGATGATGCAATCGATGGCTTTCGCCCACTCTCCACCAAGCGCTTGCACCTCGGCCGTCATCAAGAGAAAGTGTGGGACCATTAGCGTTGCGCCGGTAGAGCGCCATTCGTCGAGCCCGCGCTTGATATCTTGGAGACCGGTTTCCAACGCGCCGGAACGGGCGATGGTCATGCCTCGGTGGGCGACAGCCATGGCGTGCCAATTGGGAAAGCCGTACTGCTCGCAAAGCGTAACGGTTTCGTCCAACAGCGACCGGTCGTTCGAAATCTCCGGATCCAGGGCGCGCAAGAAGCTTGCCTGAAACAGCCCGAAAGCGCGGGATGGAATATGTGGATACGTCGAGGCGCGGTCTACAAACCGCCAGTGCATGTCGCGGGCCTGATCCAAGTGGCCTAGATGATGAAGCGTCATGCACAGATACCCCATCAAGGAAAACAACGGATTGTAGCCGTATTGGTGCGCAAGACCGTGATCGCGATCCTCGTCGTACAGCAGGAGACCCGTCTCAAACTGTTCTCGCGCTTTGTCCAGTTGCCCCAGATGGAATAGGGTTACCCCGCGACATCGGTGGGACAAGACCGGGGGACAGGTCCCTTCCTCGGCCCAAGCGCTCAGGTCATCTGCCAGTTCGAGGCATTCGTTCAGGCGGCCGCGAAGTAGTAGAATCACATAGCGCCCGTTGGTGATCATATTCCGAGGGAGCGGGTCTTGCCGGTTTTTCGAGAGAACGCGCGCCCGCTCGAACGCTGCTGCCGTAGTCTCCGACGCCCAGCCTGTGACTGCAATAGAAGCGTTGCCAAGCGCCAACTGCATGTCCAGTTCTAGCCGTGTGTTCTCCTCGCTTTCCGGCAGCGTGGCAAGCATCCGCAACCCGTTCTGCAGGTGAGCGATAGCCTCCTTGATGGCCGAGCGCGCAGTAGCCGCTTGGGCGGCGTGCCACCAGTAGTCCACTGCTTTTTCCGCGTCCCCGGCTTCGGCGGCGTGCCGGGCCAGAATTTCGAACGATACGGTTTCCGGGCTCCTCTCAAGGATTTCGAGAATGCGGCCATGAAGGCTTTGCCGCCGGCCGCGCAGAAGGCTCCCGTACGCGGCGTCCTGCACCAGTGCATGCTTGAAGATGTAGCCGGTGCTGGGCGGGGCGCCGCGAGGGAAGATCAAACCGGCCTCGACCAATTGGGTCAAGGCGATCTCGATGTCGGCGTCGGACCACTCGGCAACTTCGGCGACCAGTTCCCGATCGAACTCACGACCAATGACGGCGGCGGTCTGCGCGATCTCCTTGAGCCTGCCCAGTCGGTCGAGGCGCGCCATTAGCGAGTCCTGCAGGGTCGTCGGAATGGCCATCGGCGGTAAAGGGCCCTCGAGGACATAGCGGTCCCCCGCGTCCACAAGCAGGCCGGATTCCAGCACTGTTTTCGTCAATTCCTCCACGAACAGCGGAACGCCGTCGGTCTTTGCCACAATTTGTTCAAGCACCGCGCCCGGCAGGCGCTTGCCTGCCGCGAGATTCTCGACCATGGCGGCGCAATCCTTCCGCCCCAGCCGGTTGAGCGAGTAAGTAGTCACGTGGGCATGGCCGCTCCAGGCCGGAAAGAACTCCGGCCTGTGGGTGATGATCATCAGGGCGCGAACGCTCTGGCACCGTTGGATCACCAAATCCAGCAACTCCAAGGTGGTCGGGTCCACCCAATGGACATCCTCGAAGATCACAAGGACCGGCTGTTCCCGAGCAAGTCCGGTGAGCTGACCGGCGAGCGCTTGGCGGGTCTGCGCCTTCTGCTCCTGAGGCGAGAGTGTCAGCGGCGGATGACGGTCGGCGGTGGGCAGCGACAACAGCGCAGCGAGCAAGGGGACGACCGTTTCAAGATCGTTCGTTGACGCGGCAAGCAACGCCTCCAGCTTTTGCAGTTTTTGCTCGGGCACGTCCTCCGCTGTAAAGCCCGCGGCAAATTCGAGTTGGGCGATGATCGGATGGAGCGCGCTGTTGGTGTGATAAGGCGAACACTGATAGTTCAATCGGAGGTGGGGTTCGCCCGCGAGCGTCTCGCACAGTGCCTGAGTGATGCGGGATTTCCCGAACCCGGGCTCGCTGGAGAGCACCACCACCTGCCCCTCGCCGTCCCTGGCCAGCTGCCAGCGGCGCAGCAGCAGGGCGATTTCCTCCTCGCGGCCGATGAAAGGTGTGTGTGCGGCGGTGTTCCGGGCTTCGAACCGGCTCTCCGTCGCTCGTTCGCCGGTCACGCGGGAGGGGCGTATCGGATCTGCGATGCCCTTGAGCGTGCAATCTCCCAAATCTTCCGTTTCGAAAATGCCGGCGACAAGATCCATTGTGCTTGGCGCCACCACGACGGTGCCGGGGTGGGCTAAGGCCTGAAGGCGGGCCGCCAGATTGGGCGTTTCGCCGGCCACCGATTGCTCCTCTGAGGCCCCCATGCCGATCAGATCTCCGACCACCACGACGCCGGTGGCGATGCCCACGCGTGCGGTCAGCGGCGTTCCTCCGGGTTCGGTCAAAGCGGCCACCGCCTGGGTCAGCGCCAGCCCTGCGCGCACGGCCCGTTCGGCGGAGTCCTCGTGGGCATGCGGGTAACCGAAGTAGGCGAGCACGCCGTCGCCCATGAACTTGGCGACAAATCCTTCGAACCGGGCGATCACGCCGGCACAGGTGTCTTGATACAGGCGGATAACGTCGCGCATGTCCTCGGGATCGAGCTGCTGTGACAGTGCTGTGGATGCCAAGAGATCGCAGAACAGCACGGTCAACTGCCGGCGCTCGGCCTGTCCGAGGAGAGGCGGGGTGACGGCCGATTTATCCGATTCGCTTGGATCCGAACGCAACGCCTCTATGGCGTTAAGCAGCTTGCGGCGATGACCGACGACAGTTACGCCGATATCCTTCAGGTCCTCCGCCGTCAACGTCGGAAGGATTTCTGCGTCGATCTCATTCTCGTGGAACGCCTGATCATAGCGATCCAGGCCGAGATTCCTGAGCCAACCCGCGATGTCCACACTGCCTCCCTCGTCATCGCGGGTACTTTAGCCGACGAGAGCCGTCTCCGAACCCCTAAATTGCTGTTCTCCTTGACTTATGGCCGGTGGCGGTCCACATAAAGGCCAGCCGTGGAAACGGTGATTGGCGTTCTGGCCGCGTGAACGAGGCTTGGTTCCACAAGCTTTCGTCCTGCCGAACGCCTTTTGTTTTTCATTCGACTGCCCAGGCCACGCGGGGCGTCTCCCGAATTAAAGTGTTCACTAGCGGCACCCGCAGACCCGGTGTTGTTCCGGCGTTCGCGTGTCGCGTGGCTCTAACCGAAAGATTACCTTTTTTGAAAAGTTTCGCAGACCTCGGCCTCGACCGGCCGATCCTCGACGTGCTCTCAGCCGAGAAGTACGACACACCGACCCCCATTCAAGCACAGTCCATTCCGCACGTTCTCGGCGGCCGCGATCTGCTGGGAATCGCCCAGACCGGAACCGGCAAGACCGCGGCGTTCGCGCTGCCCATCCTGCAGCGGCTGGCGGCCCGCCCGGGCCGGGCGCCGCGCAAGTGCTGCCGGGCGCTGGTGCTCAGTCCCACCCGCGAACTCGCCAACCAGATCACCCAAAGTTTTCGTACCTACGGCCGCAAGCTCAATCTGAGCTGCACCGCCGTCTACGGCGGCGTCGGCGCGGTACCGCAGATCAAGGCCATGGGCCGCGGCGTCGACATTCTCGTCGCCACGCCTGGCCGCCTGCTCGACCATATGAGTCAGGGCAACATCCGCCTCGACCATGTGGAAATCTTCGTTCTCGACGAGGCCGACCAGATGCTGGACATGGGCTTCATCGTGCCCATCCGCAAAGTGGTCGCCGCGCTGAAGGCCGAGCGCCAGACCCTGTTCTTCTCGGCCACCATGCCCAAGGACATCCGCCGGCTTGCCGGCGAGCTGCTGGACCATCCCGAGCAGGTGTCCGTAGCGCCCGAGTCCACCACCGTGGAGCGCGTACAACAGCGCGTTATGTTCGTGGACGCCGGCCAGAAGACGGCGTTGCTGTCGGGTTTGCTCGCCGACAAGGCGATGCGGCGCACCCTGGTGTTTACCCGCACCAAACGCGGCGCCGACAAGGTGGCGCGCAGTTTGGGCCAGTCGGGTATTCACGCCGAAGCGATCCATGGCAACAAAACCCAATCCCAGCGCCAGCGGGTATTGGATAGCTTCAAGGCCGGCCGCACCCGGGTGCTGGTGGCCACCGATGTGGCGGCGCGCGGTATCGACGTGGACGCGGTCACCCATGTCGTAAATTATGAGCTTCCGAATGTTCCGGAGAGCTATGTCCACCGTATCGGCCGCACCGCCCGAGCTGGCGCCGAGGGCATGGCGATCTCGTTCTGCGATTCCTCGGAGCGCGCATTCCTTCGCGGGATCGAGGTGTTGATCCGTCAGCGTCTGGCCACCGAGGACCGCCGCGACCGGGCTGGCGCAGGCCGGGCGCCCCAAGCCAAACCGCAGCAAAGAGCGGCGCAGCAACAGCCCCGCCGCCAGCGCAATGATCGTCAGGACCGCAACGATCGTCAGGACCGCAACGCTGCGGCGCCGAAGGGCAACGGCA
>CAKZLS010000454.1 GCA_937127205.1 uncultured Rhodospirillales bacterium | reverse complement strand
CGGTGCCGCGGCCAATCGCCTCCTGCGGCGTCGGCTGGTGCGCTGGGCCGAAGACGCGGGCCTCTATCTCATCTTCGACATGCACGCCGCACCCGGCGGGCAAACCGGGATCAACCACGACGATTCCGTCGGTTTTCCGCTGATGTTCTACGTACCGGCCCACCAGGATCTGACGGTCAGGATCTGGCGGGCGATCGCCGAGCGGTACAAGGACGAGACCATCGTTCTCGGCTACGACCTTCTGAACGAGCCGATCGCGCCCTATTACGACACGTGGCACCTCAACCCACAGCTTGAACCGTTTTACCGGCGCCTCGTCGCCGCCATCCGCGAGGTCAACAAGAAGCATGTGATCTTTCTTGCCGGCGCGCAGTGGAGCACGAACTTCGAGGTTTTTGGTCCGCCCTTCGATGACAACCTCGCCTACACCTATCACATGTTCTGGGCGGCAACGACGCGCGACTCCATCCAAAAATTCCTGAACTTCAGCAATCGCTATGATGTCCCCCTCTTGCTCGGCGAGTCCGGAGAGGCGTCCATCGACTGGATCCGTGATTTTCGAGAACTGCACGACGCGCATGGCATCGGCTGGTGCTTCTGGACGTACAAGAACATGGGGTCCGACGCGAGCGTGGTGGTGGTTCCGAGGCCGAAGGAGTGGGAGACCCTCCTGGCCGCCGTCAACAGTCCGAAGTCGAGCCCGGGAAGCGCCAAAGCGTCGGAGCCCGCGAGGGACGTTCTAATGCTTGCGCTGGACGGCTACCTCGAGAACATCGAGCTTGAGAACACCACGATCAACAGCGCCTACGTGGAGGCCCTGGGATTGCCCTCCTCCACACCCACCGCCATCGGCCGGAATCCGTTATAGCCCGTGACCAGCACCCGCGCGTTCGCCGGGGCCGTCATGGAGAGAGCACGGTCTACGGCATTGTCGCAATCAGTGCATTCGAAGCCTATCTCGTCACACCGACGATCCTGAGTCGCCGCCTGACGATCAATCCCATCGCCGTGTTTCTCTCGGTTATCTTCTGGGGCTGGATATGGGGCATCCCAGGCGCCTTGATCGCGGTACCCATAATGACTTGCAACAAAGTAATGTGCGACAATACCGTCCGCCTGCCCCCGGTCAGTCAATTCCTGAGCGGACGCCGTCTGAGATAAAACGTGCCCAAAGTCCGACAGGCGCGCCCAAACGCATCATGCCGCCACTATGAAATCAATGCACGACAGCCATATGTTAGGTATATGAAACGCTCAGCGCCCTTCCCGCGACCCGCCGGATGCACCGCTCTTTTCCCGCATTGATCGACGCGACCGGGATACCGGCGCGATCAACGCTCCACGAGGCGAAACCAAAATGAGAGGCCGATGAAAGCTTCAGACCTGCTTGTCCGATGCCTGGAAGAAGAGGGTATCGAATACATCTTTGGCGTTCCGGGCGAGGAGAACGCGGACTTCATGATGTCGCTCGAAGGATCCTCGATCCAGTTCATACTCACCCGTCATGAACAAGGGGCCGCCTTCATGGCCGGCGTCTACGGCCGGCTCACCGGTCATCCGGCCGGCTGCCTCGGCACGCTCGGACCGGGCGCCACCAACCTGATCACCGGCGTCGCCGACGCCAATATGGACCGGGCGCCGGTTCTTGTGCTCACCGGCCAGGCAGCGACCACGCGCCAGCACAAGGAAAGTCATCAGGTGATGAACGTGGTCGACATGTACGAACCGGTGACCAAATGGGCGCACGCCATTCAGCATCCTGACAACATTCCGGAGATCGTGCGCAAGGCGGTCCGCCTGGCCCGCTCGGAAAAACCAGGCGCCGTACTGATCGAGCTGGCGGAGAACATCGCAAAGCACGACACAGACGCCGAGCCGCTAACGCCGCAACGCTTTCGCCGCCCCGGAGGGGATGACAAGATCGCCGACACGGCGTGGGATTTGATCCGCAACGCCAAGACCCCGATCATCATCGCCGGCAATGGAACGATCCGCAAACGCGCTTCCAAGCAACTGCGGCTGTTCTGTGAAGCCACCGGCATCGGCGTGGTATCAACCTTCATGGGCAAGGGCGCGGTGGATCGGGACGCGCCCTATTGCCTCTACACCATCGGTTTGCAGCAAAAGGATTACGTGGCCCTGGCGGTCGAGGAGGCCGACCTGGTGATTACGCTGGGTTACGATCTGGTGGAATATCCGCCCCGGCTGTGGAATCCGGATGGCTCCAAGAAGGTCATTCACATGGACTTCGTGCCGGCCGAGATCGACCGGCAGTACCACCCCAAGGTGGAGGTTGTCGGCGATCTCGCCCATGGCCTGTGGATGCTCAACGAACGGGTATCCCGCGATGGCGCGCCGCGCTACGCCCTCGACGGTCAGGCCCGGGTACGGGCACGCATGGCGGAGGATTTCGCCGCCCACAAAAACGACGACACCGCAGGCTCGATCCGGCCGCAAAAAGCGCTTTGGGACGTCCGCGAGGCTCTGGGACCAAACGATATCCTGCTATCCGGCGTCGGCGCCCACAAAATGTGGATCGGCCGCTATTTTCACTGCCACGAGCCGAACACCTGCCTCATCCCCAACGGTTTTTGCTCCATGGGCATGCCGCTACCGGGCTCCATCGCCGCGCGTCTCGCTACCGAGGGCAACAAGATCTTCGCCATCGCCGGCGACGGCGATTTTATGATGAACGTGCAGGAAATGGAGACCGCCCGGCGGCTCAACAGCGACATAACCGTGATGGTCTGGGAGGACGGCGGCTACGGTCTGATCTCTTGGAAGCAGGAACAGGAGTTCTCTACCCATACCAATCTGGCCTTCACCAACCCAGACTGGATGGGTCTCGCCACCGCTTTCGGATGGCAGGGGCAGCATGTGGAAAATGCCCGCGACCTGCGTCCGGCCATCGACCGCGCGCTCGCCCACCAAGGACCGTCGCTGATCGTCATTCCCATCGACTACCGCGAAAACATGGCGCTCACCGAGCGGCTCGGCGACATCGAGACCGCGATTTAGATCCATCAATCGGCGCGGACGGCCGAGGCGACGAGCGCAAAAAGTTCCTGCGCCTGGCCTACACCTCGAAGCTTATGGAAGCCTAAGGACTGGAGGTCGTCCGAACCATTCTTCCCGCACCCGACCGCCGCCCGGAAGGTGCTGGAAATCAGGATGTTGCGTTCGAGTGGACGGCACAGCGCCTGGATACGGCTTGCTTCGTTGACCGCCGGCCCGATCACGGTGAAGTCGAGCCGATCGATGGCGCCGATATTGCCATAGAGCACCTCTCCCAAATGCAGCGCCAATCCGAAGTCCATGACCGGTTTGCCGGCCGCTGCTCGCACCCGATTGAATGCCGGAATAGCGACACGCAGGTCCCTCGCGGCCGCGAGGGCATCGGCGCAGACGGCGGCCTCGTCGCGGTCCGTCAGATCAAAGGTGGCAAGCAGACCGTCGCCCATAAACTTGAGGATCTGCCCATGGTTGTCGTGCACCGGGCGCGCCATCGCGTCGAGATAGTCGTCCAGCATCTCCACGAGGACGCCGGGCGGCAGGCTATCGGTGAGACTGGTGAACCCGCGCAGGTCGGAGAACCAGATGACTGCGCGGATCGCCTCGGCCGACCCGCGCTCGATCTGGCCGGTCAGGACCCGGTGGCCGGCGTCACCGCCGAGATAGGTTTCGATGACCGTGCTGGCCACGTCATAAGTCAGCCGCGATTTCACCGCCAGAGCCAGGTACGGCAGGGTTCGGACGACCTGGTCGAGCTGCCCGTCGTCGAACCCCTCGGGCCGGTCGGTGGCGCATGAAAAGAAAATCCCGTCAAGCGCCTGGCCCGGCGCGGGCGGGCCGCCGGTCACACCGGCTTCTTGGGAGCCGGCCTCGGAAGTCGCGGGATCATAGGGCAGAAGCTGTGCCGCGTAGTCGGTTAAGCCTTCCGCGCGCAAGTCGAGAAAGATGAGAAATTGATCCGGGTCCCCGCCATCGAGCCGGCGGCGGAACGATAGGATGCCTTTGCTGCGCATGTGGTGGATCGGACTGCGCAGGTACGCTTCGCGGCCCTCGATGCTCCGGTCGCGCGGTGTGTATTCGATACCGCGCGCGCCAGGACGCCAAACGAAGGTATGCGCTCCATAGCGGGGATGGAGCGTCCCCATACCCACTTGAGCCCGTTTCATGGGAAAGCCGGCATCGAAGATCCGCTGACAGTATCCGGCCAATTGCTCGCCAATGGGCAGCCCCCGCATGCCCCGCTCCACCAGCCACAGCGCCAAACCGTCGAAATCAAGCGGCCCGGGGGGCGCTGCGTCCGCTGCTTTAAAAGTCATGTCGTTTCATCGCCACTTCCCGGCCGCATGGCTTGGAGCCGGTTTGGTCGGTTCATAAGGCATTACAGTATGCCGCGATTTCACTCCCGGCAATATGAGCCGGGAGATCTAAGCGAGCCTCCGCTGCAAGTCTGGCCGCCGGCCTACTTAGACAGTTGCATCGACCCCGGCGGGCGGTGAACATAGGCATCACGCGCTCGAAATCACGGTGGACACCACCGATCCATGGACTCGCTGACACAGGGCATTCTGGCGGCGGCACTGACACAAGCGCCGACCAGTGATGCTAGCCTTGCCTGGGATACGTGGCTATATTCGGTGCCGTTGGGGACCGTCCACCGATGCAACTATTTCCTTGCTTTCGCCACCCGCCGGAACAGATGGTGTAATAGCCATGATCAACAGACGCAACTCTGGCGAGATTGTCGTTTGGTGCGCCGCGCTGCTGCCGGTTCTCCTGTGGTTTGCGGTGCCCGTTGACCCGGCCGGACAGCGAGGCGCCGCGGGTGCCATTGTTGCGGATATCGGACAACTGACCGGGCTGGTGGGCATGGCCATGTTCGCCATCGCATTTGTACTGGCGTCGCGTATCATTGTGATCGAGAACCTCCTGGGCGGTCTCGACAAGGTGTACCAGGTGCATCATCGGCTGGGTCGGGCTGCATTCGTGCTGCTCGTGATCCATCCCCTAGCCCACGCTCTTCGGTTCGTCCCTCACCGCTTCGAAAAAGCGTTGACATATCTGTTGCCGATCCACCGCGAGCTGGCCATGGATCTTGGCGTCTATGCGTTCTGGGGATTACTGGTGCTGATGATACCGACGCTGTTCGTCACCATCGCATATGACAAATGGAAGCTCTCGCACAAGGTTCTGGGGGCGGTGCTGATTGTCGGGACGGTTCACATGCTGACGGTTCAGGACACGCCAGGGCGCAACGTGGCAATAAACGCCAATCCGCTCCTGCTGTCCTACATGACCGCGTTGGCGGCTTTGGGCATCCTGTCGTTTGTTTATAAGGGAGCGGTACTGCCGCTTCTGTCGCGCCGGAATGCCTTTACGGTGGAGGCCATCGAGCGGCCGAACGAGCGGGTGTTACAGATCGAGTTGTCGTCGCGGCAACGCCGTATGGACTTCGCACCCGGTCAATTTATCTTCGTCTCCTTCGATCAAGACGGACTGTCGCGAGAGTCGCACCCTTTCACAATCTGCAGCGTCCCCAAGCAGGATCGCCTTATCCTAACTGTCAAGTCGCTTGGCGACTTCACCAAGGAGCTGCATCGCCGGCTCCGCCCGGGCGCGAGGACGCTGGTGGAGGGGCCTTACGGGCGTTTCGACTACCGGACTGGATCCACCGAGCAAATCTGGCTAGCCGCAGGCGTTGGCATCGCTCCGTTCCTGAGTTGGGCCCGGCATCTCGCCTCTGTGGAGAGTCGAATCCGGCGGGCACGGCTATTTTACTGTGTGCGCCGTCGCGACGACGCTGTTCATTATGACGAATTCCGTCGGATCGCCGCGCGTTTGCCAAATCTCGACGCCGCTCTCGTCTGTTCCGAGGAAAAGGGTCACCTGAAGGCGGAGGATCTCGGGGATGTGCGTGACGCCGACATCTTCATGTGCGGTCCGAAGCGCTTTACCAAGGACCTGAAGGCGCAATTCCTGCGGCTTGGCGTTGCGCGCGACCGGATCCACTTCGAGGACTTCGAATTTCGGTGAGCACCGGCAACCTTTCACGGCGGTTGCGTCGAAGCCGGCGGCCGGGGCATTAGTGCGCCACGCATTCGAAAATCATATGGACATCAACGATAGATGGATCCGCTGACACAAGGCACGCTTGGGGCGGCGCTGCCGCAGGCAACGAGCAACAAGGCCCAGGTGGCCGTGGCCGGCGTTCTTGGTTTCGTTGCCGGAATGACGCCCGACCTGGACGTGCTTATCCGCTCCGATACCGACCCGCTGCTGTACCTCGAGTATCATCGGCAGTTCACCCATTCGCTGATCTTCATCCCAGTGGGCGGGCTTTTGTGCGCTCTGGTGCTGCACTGGATCGTCGGGCAGCGGTGGGGGTTGACGTTCGGACGAACCTTTCTTTTCTGCACGCTTGGCTATGCAACCCACGCGCTGCTCGATTCCTGCACGTCCTACGGCACGGTGTTGTTCTGGCCGTTTAGCGATGAGCGCTTTTCGTGGAGTGTGGTGTCGATCATCGACCCTGTGTTCACGGTGCCGATCCTGGTGCTGATCCTCCTTGCCGGGTTCCGGCGAAAACCGTGGCTGGCCCGCATCGCGCTGGTCTGGGCGGTCTGCTATTTGGGCATCGGCTTGGTGCAGCACCGAGCCGCCCTTGCCATGGGTGAACAGATCGCGGCGTCCCGCGGCCACACCCCGGTCCGCATCGAAGCCAAACCCAGCTTCGCCAACATCCTGGTTTGGAAAATCATTTACGAAACGCCGGAGCGGTTTTACGTGGACGCGGTGCGCGCCAACATCCGGCCGCGGGTGTTTCCCGGCGTGTCGCTCGCCAAGCTCGATATAGCCCGCGATCTGCCATGGCTCGACTTCGACACGCAGCAGGCCCGCGACATCGACCGTTTCAGCTGGTTCAGCGACGGCTACGTCTCGGAGGACCCGGAACGGCCCAACCGGATCATCGACGTGCGGTACTCCTTATTGCCCAACGACGCCCGCGCATTGTGGTCCATCGAC
>CAKZLS010000453.1 GCA_937127205.1 uncultured Rhodospirillales bacterium | reverse complement strand
GACCCAAACCGGACTCCTCGATAACCGCGGCGCCCTTGTGCGGCGGGACGGTGATCAGGAGATCGTAGGACAATGTTTCCCCCTCTTCCGACGAGATGGTCCTATTTCTGGCATCAACCTCCTTGGTGTTGAAGAAGGTCTCGTACTGGATACCGCGCCGATCGAATTCCGGGACTGCCCAATGCGCCACCGGCTCGAGTCCGTGAAGGCGGCCGATGGGATAGGTGTAGGTGATCTCGGATTTTTCGCGGAGTCCCCGCTCCTGGAGGTATTCCTCGAGCATAAGCGTAATTTCGAGTGGTGCGACCGGGCACTTGTGCGGCGCGTTGACATTGATGACGATGTGGCCGCCTTCAAAATCATCGAGGGCCTCGCGGGTTTTTCTGGCGCCCTCTAAGTCATAGAATTGGTAAGCGCCGTCCTCGAGGCCGGGCACCATTTCCGGCGCCAGGCGTGAACCCGTTGCGATGACGAGATAGTCGTAACGGTAGATCTTGCCGGACTCGGCTTCGACGCAGTTGTGTTCCACATCGATCTGCCGTGCCGGATCCACGACGAAGTTGACCCGGCGGTCCAAGATCTCCCGCTCGCCGCGACAAAGCTCCGCCTCGCGGGAGCGGCCGAAGGGCACGTAGAGCAGCCCGGGTTGATAAAGGTGGTTCGGCGTGGTGCCCAGGATTGTTACGCTGGCCTCTCCGATGCGCAACTGTTGGGCTAGGCTGCGGGCCAGACCGTTGGCGACGATTGTGCCGCCCATGCCCGCGCCTACGATGACGATGCGTGTCTTCATGGTATCCTCCTTGGAAGTCTCCTCGTTGTTTATTCGACGCGACGCCGTGTCACGCCGTTTACGCAACGCGGCCTCATTGGGTGGCGGGCCGCTTGAAAATTTCAGTTAGCCGAGTTCATTTCATTTTCTTGACGACGATGGCCCAATAGTCATCGATCTGTTCGGTGGATACCAATTCATGACCGACTTTCTTGGTCCAAAGCGGAATATCGTTGGCCGATCCTTTGTCCTTGGACAGGACTTCGACCTCGTCGCCGATTTCTTTGGTTTTGAGGGCTGCGATGAGTTCCATCATCGGACCGGGACAGAATGCCTTGCGGGCATCAATCGTCGTGCGGTTAGACATCTTCTTAAGCCTCCTCATGTTGATTGTTGTGGAAAGAAAAAGCGGGCCGGCGCGGTCTGGGGTCGCACCGACCCGTTGGGGAGACGATCGGTCTTCCGTGGTTGCGGGTGATGGATCGCGAAGCCGTCGCGTCGTGGACGAACTCGGCAAAGCGCCGAGGCCAGGGATGACTGCCGACACCGCGCAAATGGCTGAACGATGCCAGGGTTCGGCCGGCGACGATTCCATCGTTGCCGCCAGTGATGCCATGGCCGCGGAGCACCCTGTAGGCAAAACGGGTGTCAGCGCTGAGGTTGTCGATGCTGGCATAGTGGAATTCATGGGCGGCGATGGATCCGCTGGTTCTTCCGGGCCACGGTGCGTCCGCGGTTTCCTCGAGACGCACATAGCCCTTTCCCTGCGGGCGCGCATGCATCACCGCGTCGGCGTCAAGCGCGCCCACCATGGCGCGGCGTTCACCCTGCCAGGAGATCCCGCGGCAGAGGTACATCATCCCGCCGCATTCGGCATACACCGGCAGCCCGGCTCGAACCGCCGCTCGGATATCGCTCCTGAGTTCCACGTTCGCCTCAAGGGCCGCCATATGGGTTTCCGGAAAGCCGCCACCGAGGAACAGCCCGTCTAGATCCGGCGGCAACCGGCGGTCGGTCAAGGTGTTGAAAGGAATGGGGTCGCAGCCGGCTTCGGCCAATCCATCCAGGTCGTCGTGATAGTAGAACCCGAAGGCCGGATCCGAGGCCAGGCCGATCCGGCGCCGGGGCCCTCCCCAGGCGACCGTCGCGGGACGCGGAATCGCCGACACGGCTCGAGCCGCCCTGGCAGTAGTCAACAGCGCGGTGAGATCCACCTG
>CAKZLS010000452.1 GCA_937127205.1 uncultured Rhodospirillales bacterium | reverse complement strand
CCGCTTGTGATGCTCCAGCATCACGGTGCGCCTCGCGCCTGGCCGAATAACCTCGCAAGGCCGTCACATGGAGCACCGAACTGTGAAAGTGGGTACTAAGCTACCGGTATTCATTTTCCTACGCCCATCCCCGCTCGGGGATCGATGCGTGTTCGGGACGTATGGGCTGCCAGCATGTGTGGCTCGCTCAAGCGGACCTTCCGTTGCCGCAGCCAGTCGCCGCAGCCGCGATCAGCGCCGGCAGGGCGGTCATGTCGTCGAACACCGTGGATGCGCCGGCAGTATGGAGCCGGGCATCATGGCCGTCTGCGCAATGGCTGGCGCCGGTGTAACCGAACACCCTCATACCGGCAGAGACACCCGCTTGCACACCGGCCACGGAATCTTCGATCACCAGGCATGCGGCCGGGGCCGCGCCCACAGAGCGAGCGGCGAATTCAAACAGGTCGGGATCGGGTTTGCCGCGGGCCACCATCTGGGCCGAGAAAATGCGTCCGGCGAAGTATCGCGCAAGCCCGGTCAGCTCCAAACTGTATTCGATCCGCGCCACATCGCTGCTCGAGGCGACACACAGAGGCCAATGAAGGCGGTCGAGCGCCTGGACCACGTTCGGCACCGCCCTCAGCTCATCGGCGAAGGCATTCAAGGTGGCGGCGAGAAGGTGATCGCGAAAATCCTCGGGCACACGGATCCCCTGCTCGGTTTGGAGCGCGTCGAGCATGTCCTGGGTGCCATGGCCGATAAAGCGGGCCGCCACCGCCTTGGCGGTAATCTGAAAGCCGAGCCGGCCGAGTTCGCGGGCGTCGATGCGGCAGGCCACGATTTCGCTATCCACCAGCACGCCGTCGCAATCGAAGATGATCAATTCCGGTGTCATGGCGGGAGGCTAGCCGGACGGAACCGCCCGGGCAACGGCCGCATGGCGATCCCGTAGGCGATAACGGTGGGCTTCGTCAGGACCGGGCAATCCTGACTGTCCGTGAGTGAGTAGCCCCGGCAACACGAAGGCCTGTCCGGCTTGCTGCTCGCAAACCGTGCGAGATCGACGCAAAATCACCACGAAGGCGCCACGAAAACGCCATCTGCCCGCTATCAAAACGGCGCATCCCGGCCACATTGGACAATTATGGCGTCCACCGGTTGCGGGAATATCGTAGCCCAAATTTTATTCTCTTGAGGATACACGATTTAAAACGCGTGAAAGGATGAATTCATGGTCCGAATAATAAGGGTCTACCGGCCCGATGGGGAAGATGCGTCACTTCGATATGGCTTTAACCTTCGAGATACGTCGCCGGACGGCGGTTCGGGCGACACGCCTGTTTCGGTGCCTTGGTACAAGACCCTCTTTTCCAGCGGCGGTACCGAGTTCAGGTGGTTCGACTGGAATGCTTATCGTCTATTTCAAAGAGAGACTCCCGATACGGACCAACCGGATGATCAACCGGAGGACCCAGCCGACGAACCCGTCGCGGAACGCCCGGACGATCCCGTAGAGGATCCGGAGCCCGAGCCCGAACCGGAGCCCGAACCGGAGCCGGAGGTTGACTTGGATCCGGAGCCGGAACCAGAACCCGAACCCGAACCGCAACAGCCGGCCGGGTCGGGTTCCGACGGGTTTGGCGCTTTCGAGCGGGAAGTCATTCGGCTGACGAACGAGGCCCGGGCTGAAAACGGTTTGTCGCCGTTGACCGCGGACGCCAGATTGAACCGCGCCGCCGAGGGCCACAGCGATGATATGGCAAAGCTCAACTACTTCAGCCACACCGGAAGAGACGGCGACAACCCCGGCGAACGGATGCGGGAACAAGGGTATGACTGGTGGACATGGGGCGAGAACATCGCCGCGGGGCAAGACACCCCGCAGCAGGTGGTGAATGCCTGGCTGAACAGCTCCGGCCACCGCGCCAATATAATGAGCGATAGGTTCGAGGAAATCGGCGTCGGTTATGTGGAAGATAGCGACGGATACGGCGAATATTGGACGCAGGTGTTCGCGGCCTAGAGCCAAGAGTTATGCCAACGGTCGTAAATAACGACTTGTTGTAATCGAATTTCTCGCCTCCTCGGCAGAAGGAGCCGCGCCGGCGATGGGGATCCATCGTCAAGCGGTTTCCCCCATCGGCCACCATGGGCCCCGAGGATGCGAGAAACGCGACCAGGAGGGCGGCCTATCGAGGTTTCCGGACCGCGCGCGCGCCGCTTGTGATGCCAGGCATCACGGAGCACCACGCTCCTTGCCGGAAACCTCGATAGGCCGTCACAATGGGTCCGAATCGACGCGGTTGGTATAATGCACGACCGCCCGGTCCGATCGATCCGATCGGACCGGGCGGCGGCGGTCGATGGGTCGGCGGGATCGTAGCCGCTCCGCTGAACGGCCCAGGCGTGCCACTCACCGAGATCGCGGTTGAGCTGATCATCACTCTGACCCTCAGTCGGACAGAAAAAACATCTACTTTGCCGATGCTTTCAGGTTCAAACAGAACGGTGCCAGGGCTACAGCGAGAGCCACACCAAACCTCATTTGCATTCTTCCCGATAGCCGGCAATGCGGATTATTGCGAAAGCTTATTTCTGATCGTCCCACCGTGCCATTCGGACGGGGCCCACGTGCTGACGCTATGTGATCGTCTAGCTGGACAACATATGCAACAGAGAAGGCGTCCGCCACGTTCATTGCCGCCAAAACGGAGTTCGGCTCCCGGAAGAGCATTATCAGGAACTTTCCCGAGCATTGAAGCCTTGGGTTGCAGCGCGAGATCCGTGCAAATTTGACATGGCTTTGAGCCAGGTCCAACGCCGCAAACGCGAACTCCGTCTTTATATTATGAGCGATTAAAGCAAACGCCGGGTGCCGCATTGGCGCGCGCCTCATAGGCACGATATGGGACCAAGAGATCGACCGCTGCGACACCCATATCGGCCCGTTTTCAGAATCGCGATGATTGTCATACGGCCACAAGAAGACCACCGGGAAACCACGAAATGGCCCATTGCCGGTCATCAAAACAGCGCATCGCAGCCACATTGGTCACCTAGTCATCGCGGGGTGCGAAAGAGACGGAAACGTCAATTTTATTCTTCTTAAAAAAAGCGAGCTCAAGCTCGTGAAAGGATGGATTTATGACGACCAATGCCAAAACGTACTGGCAAGATGTCGAAGACCTGTTTGTTCGCTGTGGTATCAAGGGCGGGGAGGATTCAGGAGACGGCGGCTCAGATAGCGGCGGTGGGTTCCGGTGGATCGACTGGAGTGAGTTCCGCCGTTTCTTCGAAGACAATCGATTTCAGGACAAGCCGGATGATCAACCTGACGACCCGGCAGAGGATCCG
>CAKZLS010000451.1 GCA_937127205.1 uncultured Rhodospirillales bacterium | reverse complement strand
CGCCGAAAATGTAGTCGTTGCCGGTGCCGCCATCGAGGCGGTCGTTACCGGGATCGCCGTGGATCGTATCGTTGCCGGTCTGGCCGAAAATGATGTCATTGCCCAAACCGCCAAAGAGTTCGTCGTTGTCGAGATTGAGCACGATCTTCTTGAGAGGGACCGCAAACTTGTTCCCCACGAAACCGTTCAGGTTGATCACGGGCGCGCCGAACGGCGGATTGACAAACGGTACGGCGGCTTTCGGGAGCACAAAGATGGACCCCGGATTCTCGTTGCCGAAGATGACGTCATTGCCATCGCCGCCGTCGATGGTGTCGTTTCCGTTTCCGCCTTCGAGACTGTCATCGCCGCCAGGAAGCTTCGTGACAGTGAATTGGCCGGGGATGCCAATGGGCAGGCCGCCAAAAATGCTGTCGTTGCCGCCGCCGCCATGGATGGTGTCATCTCCTGCTTGGCCGTCGATGGTATCGTTGCCGTTGGACGGTGTGGTTCCAAACGGGTTTGCCGATACTCCCTGGGAGAGGGTTGTCGGGGTGATAGTGTCGTTGCGATACGTGCCATTGAAAATACCCATGGAAAATACTCCTTTGGGATGATGTGAGCCGTTTTGGACTAACTTTGATCACCGGAGTATTCCCTTGCCTTCGGAAGCAGAGAGTGTCCATTTGAGGATCTGTTGTCGGTAGTTGCAGGCCCAATGTGGCTTTGCATGCGGAGCGGCGAACAAAACCCGTACCCTTGATCGCGCCCTGTAACGAGGAGAATTGATGGGCCGGCGCCGACCGCCCGGGCCGGCGCCGCGATCCGGCTGCGCTTAATTAACGGCTTCGATCTTGTAGCTTCCAACTCCTTCGGTTTGTAACGACTGGCCCGGTTCCAGGTCGAAGGTACGGGTCTGGCACTTGTCCGCCGGCACGCTGGACAGTCTTTTCACGACCGGTTTGTCATCGGCAGTGATTATGAGGTCAACGTCGTTTTTTCCGGCGACGATGGTCACGGTGTAGGTTTGCGTCTTTTTCGACTCATTCCTGATCACCCTATCGCCGTCTTCAAAGGGATTGAAGCCTGGCTTTTTTGCGTTTGGTGCATCGTCGGCTACCGGCTCACCGGCAATGGGGCCGCATGTGTACTCGAACCCGTCGCCGGAAAAAGTGATGACCTTGCCTTGCGGTTCGCCTGAAGCACCGTCGCCGTCGGGTTTGCCTGTGGACATGGGCCAGTCCGTTGGCGATTTCTCGACGGGCTCCACCTTGAGATGATTGAGCCAGCCTTCCATTGACGTCAAACGCTCCTCCAATCGTTCCACTTTGGTGGCGTTCTCGCGGATCTGATCTGTATCGATAAGCATTTCAGGACCTCCTACTGACCTGTTTGGGTTAAGTGATGCTGTAGTTACCCGGCATCCGGCGGGATGGATGCAGCATGTGCACGATTTTTTTCCACGCGCGGCGGCGTGACCGGGCCCCTTCATCTGCCCGAGCGCCGTCGTGCCCGCACCGTGAAAGTGGTTAGTGATCAGCCCGAACCGCCCCGGAAGACGCGAGTAGGAGCGTTCTTATTCTTCTATGGGGTAAACGTCGCCTTGATAGAGGACCGGCCCTGTGGGTAGCCCGGTGGGCGAGCCGCCGGCGGGCTCGAGGCTTACGGCGAACGCCGCTACCTGTAATCGGCCGTCATCGACCGCCGCTTGGATTGGAAGCGCCAGCGGCTGCGTTGGGTCGAGCAGGCCGAGCGACCGTGGCGGCGTGTCCGCATCCCGGATCATCCACAACTCCAACGCTTTATCAGGCGCCGCCACGTCCGCGACCGGGCGGATGGTGAGCGTCCGTCCCCGGGTATCCACCGTCAGCACCCATGCCGGGCGGGCTTCTCCGGCGTTCAGCACCGCCACGTAGCGCGTCTCCGGTTCCGGTTCGAGTCGTTGCACGCCGCCGATATAAAGCGCGAGACAGGCCGCCACCGCCAGTGCGCCGGCGGTCGACCAGCGCCAGAACGACAGCCGTTGCAACAGGGGCGGTCGGACGGATATTGGTTGCGTATCTCCCGCCGCGTCTGAACGCAGCCGGCCGGCAAGCGCCGTTTCGATGCTTGTCCAGGCGTTTGGCGGCGGTGCCACGTCGCCAACCGCTTCGGCCACCGGCGACAGCTTCGCGGACCAATCGTCGATCAGCCGGGCAAAGGCGGGATCGCGGTCGCGCTCGGCCTCGGCCCGCGCCCGGTCGGCCGGGGCGAGGGTGCCAAGCACATACTCGGCGGCAAGCATTTCGCGATCGTCTAAATCCCCGTTCATACCGCCAAACAATCCTTCAAGCGGGAGAGACCGCGCCGGATCCAACTTTTCACCGTACCGAGCGGGCAGTCGAGCCGCTTGACCAGTTCTTGATGGGTATAACCTTCCACCAACGCCATTACGATGCAGGAGCGCGGGCCTTCTTCCAAGCTTTCTAGGCACCCATGCAACCGGCGGGCATCGGCGCCCGCTCCGGCCCAGTCGAGATCGGCGCCGGCCACCGCGTCATCTGCCAGCATTGGCGCGCCGTCGGGATCGTCAAGGGACACGGTCTCGCGCTCCCCACGGCGGCGGTTCAACGCGCGGTTGCGGCCGATCGCCGCCATCCAGGCGATGGGCGAGCCGCGCTCGGTGCGGAAGTCGCCGGCGTGATCCCAGATGGCAAGGTAGGTATCCTGCAGCACTTCCTCGGCCACGTCGCGGCGCCCGACGATGCGGACGATGACACCGAACAGCTTTGCGCTGGTGGCGGCATAAAGACGCTGAAAGGCGCTCTGATCGCCCGCGGCGACCGCACCCAGCAGGCCATCCAGCGTTTCCGCGTTGCCCATGGCGTCGTCTCCCCGATTGCCGCGCCTTCTATTTTCACGAACGCTGACACATTCTGTCTAGCGCGAACCGGCACCGAACACAAATAAGGCGCTTGCGGGGAGCCACGAAAACGGCGCGCCCCTGGCGGCCCGGTTGTTGGTCAGCGAGGTCCGGGGTATAGCTCCCATACGGCGGCCGACACTCATAAACCCTTCAGGTGGGACCGATGCCCGCGTTTGATTCAACCTTTGTGGAGATCGTCGCGATCCTGCTCGGCACGGGGGCCATTGCCGGGTTCGCTGCGGGGCTGCTCGGAGTGGGTGGCGGGATCGTCATCGTTCCCATGCTGTACTGGATATCGCCGTTGTTGGACGTAGATCCGGCAGTGGTCGTGCATATGGCGGTGGCGACCTCGCTTGCCACCATCATTCCCACGTCTATCGCTTCGGTGCGCGCCCACCATTGCAGGGGTGCGGTGGACGTGGACTTGTTGAAACTGTGGGGGCCCGCGGTGTTCGTCGGCGCCGCGCTGGGCGGCACCACGTCAGGATATCTGGACGGCAAGGCACTGGCGGGGGTGTTCGGCGTCGTCGCCCTGGTTGTTGCAGTGAATATGGTATTGCCGAAACCGCTCGTCCTTGCCGATGCCATCCCTGGTTCGGCGGCAATCAATCGGCTGATGGCGGGGGCCATCGGATTCGTGTCGGCGTTAATGGGCATCGGCGGCGGAACACTCTCGGTGCCGACCCTGTCGCTGTTCTCGTTTCCCATTCACCGCGCCGTCGGCACCGCGTCTGCGTTCGGATTGGCCATCGCCGTGCCGGCGGTCGCCGGCTATATATACGGCGGGTGGGACGTGCCCGGCCGCTCGCCATTTAGTGTCGGTTATGTGAACATTCTGGCCGCCGTCCCGTTGATGGTCATGACCGTGTTGTTTGCACCGCTCGGCGCCAAAACCGCCCACAGCATCGACCGTACGTGGCTGAAGCGTTGCTTCGGGGCGTTTCTCGCTGTGACAGCGATCCGCATGCTGACGTGAGCGGGATCGTTGCGCCAATGGAACCGGATTGCGGATTGCAGCGTTGTTTGAATGAACAAAAACAGGGGGAGTGAGATCTTGCGAACGCTTTTATTAGCCGTCATTTCCGTAGTCGCCGTATTGGCGACCGCGACAGTCCGGGCCGAACAGATCGGGGCCGTCAGCACCGTGTGGAAGATGCTCGGGCCTAACCACAAGATTGTCGTCGAGGCGTTCGACGATCCAGACATTCCCAACGTTTCGTGCTGGATAAGCCGGGCGAAGACCGGCGGGGTCAGGGGGGCCGTGGGGATTGCCGAGGATCCCTCCTATGGATCGGTGGCCTGCCGCCAGCGCGGACCGATCGAAATATCCGACAAATTGAAGGAGCAGCTCATCGAAGAAACCGAGGACGGCGGCGAGAAGGTATTCAAGGCGCGAACCTCGATCATCTTCAAGACATTGCAGGTGAGCCGCATGTACGACGAAAAGCGCAACACCCTGATCTACCTGGTGTGGTCGGACAAAGTAATCGAGGGCAGTCCGCGAAGCGGTATCTCGGTTATCGCCATCGCACCGTGGAACGAGCAGCCTGCACAGCAAGGAAATTGACGGGGGGCAATATTAACGACCGTTGGTATTACTCCTGTGGCGCCCTGGGATCCAATAGGTCGGGAAGGGCAGGATCGGCCCGCTCCTCGGCGATCTGTTCGTCGAGTTCCGCGTCGCGAGCAATATCGATCGTGGCGTCGACCGGGCGGGGAGTTATACCGCGTTTGCCGGATGGCTTTTCGGTGCCTTCGGGCAGACCGAGCACACCGCCGCCCTCGATGCGGAGGCGATAGATAGGCTCCGGCATCTCGATGTCGGCCTGGTCGAAGGCTTCCTTGACCAGCCGAAGGGCTTGGCTCTTGACCTTGCGGTAATCGAACTCCCGCTGATCCACCCAGCCGGCGATCCACATCACCACGCTGGAATCGCCCAAGGCCTGGATTTGGCTTGCCGGCGGCGGGTCGTCGAGCACCCCGTTCGCCGCCCGCAACGTTTCCACAGCGAGCTGCTGGGCGTCGAGGAGGTCGGCGCCCGTATCGACGCCGACAGTGAAATCGAACCGGCGCTGCGGTTTTCGCGTGTAGTTGACAATAACGCCCTTGAACACCGTGGCGTTCGGAATCCGAACATGATTGCCGTCGAAGGTCAGAATAACCGTGGCCCGAGAGGTTAGCCGGATAATTCGGCCTTCGTGGCCCTCAATCAGGACTTCGTCATTGGGCTGGAATGGTTGGCGGAGGCTCAGAAGTATGCTGGCGATATAATTTTCGACCGTATCGCGAAGGGCGAAACTGAGTGCAAGGCCGAGCAGGCCTGCCGCGCCCAGCACAGTTTGCACCAGTCCCGAAGCATCCAAAACGGATAGAGCGAGAACGATGCCGAGCACGAGGATGGCGCCCTGCACGATCTGGCGTACCAGCTTGGCAATGAAGGCATTAGGGGTCAGACGGTCATAGACCCAGCCGAGGCTGCCGACGAACCGGGAAATGAGCCAGAAGATACCGATGGTGAGCAGCGCGATCAAGAAGATGGGCAGGTCGCCGACGAAGTCGGTCGTCCAGCCGGTCACGCGTTTGACGGTCGGCGCGAGGCGGCGTTCCAGATCGCGGTCGGATATCGTATTGTCGATGACCTCGACGACGCCTTCGACCTTGTCGGCGAGGTCGAGCGCTTGATCACGAGCGTGTTTGGAACCGACGTCGCCGCCGATTTTCACTACTCCGGCGGTAACGTCGATGGACACCTGATCGAGACCGTCGAGATTGGCGAAAATCTCACGGAGGCGATTTTCGATCGCTTGATCGTCTTCGGGTGTGATGTCGAGCGCTATGGTCCCGCGCGGCGCATCGTCGGTGCGGTCGTCAGCCCCGTTACCTATCGTATCTGTCTGACCGAAAACCGGGACGACCGGTGTGAGGACGAGAGTCCCAACCACGAACAGGAGGAACAGTCCGAACGAATACCGGTGCGTCAGCGGCGGGATGACCAATTTCAAGCGATGTAGGGGCTTTTGAAGCTGCCGAGCACCTTGATGTAATTGGCACGCTCGAAGGCTGCGGGGTCGGCGACGTTCTGCTGGCTCATGGAGCCTTTCATCTGCTCCACGGATTCGTAGCCGCGCCGGTCCATCCATTCGCTCATGCCGTCCACCAGGGTCTTGATGTGTCCCGTGCCGTTTCTGAGCAGAGCCGAAGCCGTCATCACCGCATCGGCACCGGCCATGGTGTATTTGATGATCTCCGTTGGCGTCTGAACGCCGCTGGTCGCCGCGAGAGAGGCGTTGACGCGGCCGTGCAATACCGCGATCCACAGAAGCGGCAGGCGGATCTCGCTCGGCGAGCTAAGCTCGAGGTCGGGGACCACTTCCAGCTCATCCAGGTCGAAGTCCGGCTGATAGAAGCGGTTGAATAGCAGCAAACCATCGGCGCCCGCTTCCACGAACCGAGTGGCCATCTCACCCATGGCACTGAAGAACGGGTTCAGCTTGACCGCGACGGGAACGTCCACCGCGCCTTTGACGGCCTTGATGATGTCCACGTAGCGCTGTTCGACCTCGCGGCCGGTGGTATCGAGATTGGCCGGGATGTAATAGACGTTAAGCTCGACCGCGCTGGCGCCGGCTTCGGCCATTTCCTTGGCGTACTCGGTCCAACCCTCGCTGGTGACGCCGTTGAGGCTGGCGATGATTGGAATGTCGGAAGCGCTGGATGCCTGCCGGATCAGGTTGAGATAGGCCTCCGGCACTACCTTTTATTCTTCTACCTCGGGGAAGTAACTCAACGACTCGGCAAAGCTCTCCGTCCCCGATTCCATAAGGTAGTTGAAGGATTCGTTTTCTTGGCGAAGCTGTTCCTCGAACAACGAGAACATGACGACCGCCGAAGCGCCCGCGTCTTCCAACCGCTTGATGCCGTCCAGGGTCTTTGACAGCGGCGAGGCGGAGGCGACCACCGGGTGCTTGAGGTCCAGGCCCAAGTATTTCGTTCGAAGATCCATTTCTCTCATCCTTTCGGTCTTAACGACCAGAGTCTTATTTCTTTCGCTCTATTTTCCCCGCGGGCGAAGCTACCCGCGGAACTCCCATATTGTGCGCCCGCGCCGCTCTCCGAAGACCGCGAGGTTTCGGGAACGGCTAGGGCCTGGCCGGCGCTAATCGGTCAGCGCCGCCATATCTTCATACAGCTTCCATTTCCAGTCGATGGCTTCCTGGGCCGCCGCCATCATCTGTTCGACGGCCTTGGGGTTGGTGCGGGCGAGCATGCGGTAGCGAAGCTCATTTCCGGCATACTCCTTCAGCTTGATCGTGGGACGCGGCGAGTCGAGAACAAACGGGTTTTCGTTGGTGTCGCGAACGTCGGGATTGTACCGCATCAGCGGCCAATGCCCGCACTGCACCGCGAGGTTCTGTTGGTCCAGTCCTTTCTGCATATTGATCCCGTGGGCAATGCAGTGGCTGTAGGCCAGGATCAGCGACGGTCCGGGGTAGGATTCCGCTTCGCGCATGGCCAGCAATACCTGTTGCGGGTTGGCGCCCATCGCGACGCGGGCCACATAGACGTTACCGTACGAGATTGCTTGGAGGGCGATGTCCTTCTTGCCAACTTGCTTGCCGGCGTTGGCGAACTTGGCAACAGCGGCCAATGGCGTCGACTTTGAGGCCTGACCGCCGGTGTTGGAATACACTTCGGTATCCAGCACCAGCACATTGACGTCGCGTCCCGTAGACAGAACGTGGTCGACACCGGCGGAGCCGATATCGTAGGCCCAGCCATCGCCGCCGATGATCCAAACGCTGCGGCGAACCAGATGATCGGCCACTGACAATAGATGCTTGGCGGCATCGGAATCGATGGATTGCAGTTTCTCCTTGAGCGCCTCCACCCGTTGCCGCTGCATACGAATTTCCGACTCCATCCGCTGCGGCGCGGAGATCAGTTCGTCGAACAGGTCGCCGCCAATCTGCGGCTGCAGTTCAAGGAGCAATTGGTGAGCGAGCTGAAGATGGTTGTCGGCGGCGAGCCGCATCCCCAGGCCGAACTCGGCGTTATCCTCGAACAGCGAGTTGGACCAAGACGGCCCGCGGCCTTCGCTATTGACGGTCCAAGGTGTGGTCGGCAGGTTGCCCCCGTAGATGGACGAACATCCCGTCGCGTTGGCCACCATCATGCGGTCGCCGAACAACTGCGACACCAGCTTCACATACGGCGTCTCGCCGCAACCGGCGCAGGCGCCGGAGAACTCGAACAGCGGCTCGAGGAACTGGGTGCCGCGGATGGTGGAGAAATCCACCCGCGAGCGGTCGTTGACCGGCAGCGTCTCGAAGAAGTCCATATTGGTATTGGTCGTGTCGAGAACATCGTCCTTCCAGACCATGTTGATGGCCTTCTTACCGGCCTCTTCCTTGCTCTTTGCAGGGCAGACCTCGACGCACAGTGAGCACCCCGTGCAATCCTCTGCGAAAATCTGCAAGGTGAAGCGGGTTTCCGGAAAACCCCGGGCATCGATCGGCGCAGCCTTGAAGCCCTCCGGGGCTTCTTCCAAGTGATCCTGATGGTAGAGTTTGGAGCGGATGACCCCGTGCGGGCAGACGAATGCGCAGTTGCCGCACTGGATGCAGATGTCCTCTTCCCACAGCGGCACGAACTGGGCGATGTTGCGCTTTTCCCATTTGGTGGTGCCGCTTGGGTACGTGCCGTCGATGGGCATGGCGCTCACCGGCAACTCGTCGCCGCGTCCCGCCATCATCATGGCGGTCACCTTCTGCACGAACTCGGGCGCCTCGGGGGGGACTACCGCCTGCATTTCGATGTCGCTGGTGACGCGATCCGGGATCTTGAGTTCGTGGAGGTTGGCCACGGTATGGTCTACCGCCTCGAAGTTCTTCTGGACGATCTCGTCGCCCTTCTTGCCATAGGTTTTCTTGATGGACGCCTTGATCCGTGTGATGGCCTCGTCGCTCGGGAGGACGCCGGAAATGGCGAAGAAGCATGTCTGCATGATGGTGTTGGTGCGCGTCCCCATGCCGGTGTCGCGCGCCACCTTGGCGGCGTCGATGATGTGTACCTTGACCTGTTTCTCGATCATCTGCTCCTGGACTTTTCGGGGCAGCTTGCCCCAAGTGTCGTCAAGGCCATAGGGGCTGTTGAGCAGGAATGTGGCTCCCGGCGCCACGTTGGAGAGCAGGTCCATCTTCTCGACGAAATTGAACTGGTGACAGCCGACGAAGTTAGCGGCGCCGATCAGATAGGCGGACCGGATCGGGGCGCGGCCGAAGCGCACGTGCGACACGGTCTGCGAGCCGGACTTCTTCGAGTCGTATACGAAGTAGCCTTGGGCATAGAAGTCCGGATCCTCGCCAATGATCTTGATGGTGTTCTTATTGGCGCCCACCGTGCCGTCGGCGCCCAGACCGTAGAACATGGCCCGGAAGACGTCGTCGGTTTCGGTGGTGAACGAGGGGTCGTAGTCGATGCTGGTATTGGTGACGTCGTCGACGATGCCGACGGTGAAATGGTTCTTCGATGTCTCTGACTTGAGGTTGTCCAGAACCCCCTTGATCATCGCCGGGGTGAATTCCTTGGACGATAGGCCGTAACGACCGCCGATGATCTTCGGCATTCCGTCCGTGGGGCAGGTGCCGGCCGCCAACGCTTCCGCGAACACGGTGACCACGTTGGTGTAGAGCGGCTCGCCGACGCTGCCCGGTTCCTTGGTGCGGTCGAGCACCGCAATCGCCTTGGCAGTCTTCGGAATAGCTGCGAGGAAGTGTTCGGCCGAGAACGGGAAGAACAGATGCACCTGGACGACACCCGCCTTTTCGCCGTGTTTGTCGAGAAACTCGATGGTTTCGCGCGCGTTGTCGGCACCGGACCCCATAAGCACCAAAATGTTCTCGGCGTCTTCCGGGCCGTAGTAATCGAACAGATTATATCGGCGCCCGGCTACTTTCTCGAACCGTTCCATGGCGGTTTGAACGACATCGGGGATCCGGTCATAGAAAGGGTTGACCGTCTCGCGCGCCTGGAAATAGACGTCGGGGTTTTGGGCAGTCCCGCGAATGAACGGATTATCCGGACTGAGTGCGCGGCGGCGATGCGCCAGGACGAGACTGTCGTCGATCATCTCGCGCATCTGATCGTCGCTGAGCAGGGTGATCTTGTTGACTTCGTGAGAGGTACGGAAGCCGTCGAAGAAATGGATAAAGGGAATGCGCGCTTCCAATGTCGCCGCCTGCGCGATCAGAGCCATGTCGTGGGCTTCTTGCACCGAGCTGGACGCCAACTGGCCGAAGCCGGTGGGGCGAATGGCCATCACGTCCTGATGGTCGCCGAAGATGGACAATCCCTGAGCGGCCAGCGAACGCGCCGCCACATGAAACACCGCGCACGTCAGTTCGCCGGCGATCTTGTACATGTTGGGGATCATCAGCATGAGCCCCTGGGACGCGGTAAACGTCGTGGTCAGCGCGCCCGCTTGAAGGGAGCCGTGAACCGTCCCCGCGGCGCCGGCCTCGCTCTGCATTTCCACCACATCCGGGACACTGCCCCAGATGTTCTTCTTGCCCTCGCTCGACCACTGATCGGCGAACTCCGCCATGGTGGATGACGGGGTAATCGGGTAAATCGCGCAGACTTCGTTGACGCGGTAGGCCACGTATGCGGCCGCCTCGTTCCCATCCAGAGTTGTTACTTCCGCTTCGGCCATTGCTTCCCTCCACTGCCGGTTCGAGAAGCGGCGCCTGGGTCCATCGCCAAGCCCCGCGTCTTCCGGGTATTGAATTGCTTCTGTTTCATGTCCACTGAGTCGGCGATCGAGGTATTATGCTTGACCGTCGGGTTCCCGGATCATCTCGATGGCGTGGCACGGACACTGCTCGAAGCAGACCGCGCACCCCGTGCAACGGGCATAGTTGTACTCGTACCTCAATCCCGTGCCGAGCTTGATGATGGCGTCTTCGGGACAGGCGCCATAGCATCCATCGCATTCGAAGCAATTGCCGCACGATAGGCAGCGCTTTGCTTCGTAAACCACCTCTTTTTCCGAGAGGCCTTTCACCACTTCCTCGAACGAAGTTTGACGCTTGGCTAGGTCGACATGCCCCTGCGGCCGCTGGGCGGCATCGGTGTAGAACCACAGATGCAGCTTATCGAAAGTGGCGAGAGCGCCCTTGGCCGGCTTTGTGTAGGTTTCTCCGCGCAGGTAGGCGTCGATGTTGCGGGCCGCCTTCTTGCCGTGGCCGACGCCAATGGTGACGGTACGATCCGAAGGCACCATGTCGCCGCCAGCGAACAGGCCGTCGTATCCGGTCATCATGTTTTCCGAAACCTCGACGGTGCCGTCCCACTGGAACTCGACGCCGGGGGCCTTTCGCAGGAACTCGGTGTCCGTATCCTGCCCCAATGCCATGATCAGGTCGTCGGCTTCGATGGTCTCGATTTCGCCGGTGGGCTGGGGACGACCGCTTTCGTCCACCGCCATCACCTCCACCTGGAAATTGGATTCCTCGATGGACTTGATGGTCCTGAGCCAGTGGATCTTGACGCCTTCCTCCATGGCCTCGTCGGCCTCGAAGGTGTGGGCGGGCATGTGCTCGTAGTCGCGGCGGTAGATGATCAGCGGCTCATGGCCGAGGCGCTTAGCGACGCGGGCCGCGTCCATGGCGGTATTGCCGCCGCCGTAAATGGCGACGCGCCGGCCCAACTTGGGAGGGGTGCCGGATTCCACCTCCTTCAGAAAACTGACCGCGTCGAGCATCGTTCCGGCGTCCCGCGACGGAATTTCGGTTCGCTTGGACAGGTGGGCGCCCACTGCGACGAAGACAGCGTCGAACTTGCCAGCCTCCTTCTCGGCGACCACGTCTTCGACCTTATGATTAAGGACAAACTTGACGCCCATATTCTCGATCCGCTTGATCTCTCCGTCGAGAATGTCGCGGGGCAGACGGTAGGCCGGGATACCGAAATGCATCATGCCGCCGGCCACCGGGCCGGCGTCGTGAACTTCAACGGTATGACCCATCAACGTCAGGTGGTGAGCCGCGGACAACCCACTGGGGCCGGCGCCAACCACCAAGATGCGCTTGCCGGTGGGCTTGGCGTCGATGCTCGGAACCCAACCCTCGTTGAGCGCCATATCGCCGAGAAAGCGCTCGACGGCGTGAATGCTCACGGTCCCGTCTAGGTTCTTGCGGTTACAGTCGGTTTCACAGGGGTGGTAGCAGACGCGGCCATGAACCGCAGGCAGAGGATTGTCCTGCAGGATGGTTTCCCAGGCGTCTTGAAAACGGCCCTCTTGTGCATGGGCCAGCCACGCCTGAATGTTCTCACCGGCCGGGCAGGCATTGTTACAAGGTGGGAGAATATCGTTGTAGATGGGGCGCCGGATTCTGGTGGGCCCCGCCATGCGCGTGTGGTCTCGATCTGCTGGACGGGTAAGGTCGGCCGGCTGACTCATCGAAATTCTCCTCCTCCTCTGTTGCTCCGAACACAACGATCTGAAGTCGCTTGCCTCGGCCCAGCCACCGAATGTCGCGTGGCTGATTTTTGATTATTACCGCTTTGCGCGGCCATATGACCAAGACCCTGATCAAGTCCGGCCGGGTGACTGAATGCCAAGTGAACGACAAAAAATCAATAAAACCTTGCGCTGGGACCGTAACGAAAACGGCGTTTAGCTGAATTTTGGTTCACACGAGAACCACCGCACGCCAAGTGTCGCAAACCGCACTTTTGAATTTTGCCCCCTGAGTATGTTTTGACCATACTCCTGTTTTTCTGACCAAACAAGGTTGTCTGCTTGATCTTGAGAAGAATGCTAAAGTCTTATAAACGCACACGAAATAGGTGTTTTTACACTCAACCGTTGATCGCGCATGGCAGAGTTGATCTAGGAACGTGACCATGACTGGAACTGTTGGGCTACTGACCCTCTCGGTGATTGTTTTCGTGGGCAGTCATTTTCTGTTGTCGGCACCGCCGGTCAGGAGGCCACTGGTTCGCGCAATGGGGGAATGGCCTTTTATTGGCTTCTACTCGCTGGTCGCGCTGGGGCTGTTCGGCTGGATGCTGCTGGCCTATGCGGCGGCTCCCTTCATCCCAGTGTGGGATCCGCCGACGGCGCTGCGGCACTTGTCCCTCACCGTTATGGTATTCGCCTGTATCCTGGTGGTGGCCGGGCTTTCCACCCCCAATCCCTCAGTGGTGTGGATGGACGGCGACGCCATTGCTGGGCAGAGCCCGGTGGGTATCCTCAAGGTGACCCGCCACCCGATGATGTGGGGCGTCGGGCTGTGGAGCCTTACCCATCTTCTCGCCAATGGCGACGCCGGCGGAATCATTCTATTTGGTGGAATGGCGGTTCTGTCCTTTGGCGGCGCGGCAGCCATCGACATCAAGAAGCGCGTTTTGTTGGGGGATGCATGGGCGCGCTACTGCGCGAAAACGTCGTACGTTCCGTTCGGTGCGATCGTTGCAGGCCGGGCACGGGTGGGTCTTCGAGAAATCGGTTATTGGCGGCTGGTCCTTGGGATTGTCCTATACGTGGTCTTGCTCGTTGGACACGCAGCACTTTTCGGAGTCGACCCCTGGCCGCTGTAACGCCTCTGCAGTGCGCTTACATACTTTTCTTGTCGTGTTCGTCATCATTTGACCCATCGATATCGGCCAGCGTAAAGATTTCGTGGGGTTCGCGGACCCCTCGAAAGCCGTGTACGCCGAGCGAGATCAACTGATTGGGAACAAGTCGAGCCAATTCTGCAGAGATCAAGATCGGCTTGTGCAGCGCCCTGCACATGTCCTCGAGCCGCGCGGTTTCGTTGACGGCGGCGCCGATGGCGGTGAAGTCGAGGCGTTGGCCGACACCGATGTTGCCGTACATCAATTCGCCCAGATGAAGGGCAATTCCATACCCAAGGTCGGGCTCCCCTTGCTCGCGGCGCCCTTCGTTCAGTTCTTCCATCTTCTTCATCGCCTCGTGCGCAGCCTTTAGTGACCGCGTGCACGCGCCGGTATGCTTCGAACACAGTTGCGGTTGGCTGGTGTCGGCGTCGATCGGAAAAATCCCCAGCACCGCGTCGCCGAGAAACCGCAAAACCTCTCCGCCGTGATTGAGGATCGATCCGGCCATACAGTCAAAGTAGGCGTTGAGCAGGTTGAGGTAGTCGGGGCGGGCCATCCGGTCGGCAAGGGCGGTGGAGCCGCGCATGTCGGAAAACCAAATCACCGCGTAAATGTCCTGGCCGTCGCCGAGCCTAATTTGCCCTTCAAGCACGCGCTGCCCGGTTTGAGGCCCCAAGTACGTCTCGAGGATGGTTTGCGCCGTCCGCCGGGTGGCGTGCAATTCCATGACCCGCTCCAGCACCGGAAGCATGCCGTAGGTGATTTCCAGTTCGGTGGTGGAAAACCCGCCGGGCCGTTTGGTCGCCAGAGTGATGGCGTTGATGCGGCCATCGGAAAAAACCAGCGGCATGGCGACGTAGTCGGTGGCGCCTTCGTCTCGCAATTCTTCGAGCAGCGGATATTTCAGATCCACGCCCGACAGGTCGAGGCGGCTGCGAATTCCGCCGGCCCCATCGAATATGGCGGCGAAAGGGCTATTGATGTAACGCTCTTGCTCAAGCACTTCTGGCGTTATGCTGTATTCGTGGATTTCTTCGCGATCGAGCAGCCATGTATAGACGGTGCCGATGTGTTGCGGATGAAGGGTGCGGATATTGACGCGGAGCCGATAAATCGGAATACCCGCGGCCATCATTCGCAAACCGAGCTGGCGCACTAACTCTTGCGGGCATGGAATATTCCAGCCTTCTCCCAGCAGCCACTCGGTCAATGGATTGGTCACCGGTGAAGCGCCGGACATGGCCGGTTGAGCGGTTTCCAGTGCGGTTACTGTGCTCATGGTTCGCTTCTCACATTGGCAGGATCGAAGGCACATATATGCTCGATCGGGTCCGCGCGCCAGTCCCCGCTTCTTGCTCCCGGACATTCTTCCACATGGCGTCGCTGCCCTTTTCCTGCCTTGAAATCATTACAAATTGAATGTGGCGGCCGTACGTTCGGACAATCAAGCAGGCGGGAGACCCAGATCGTGCCGGTGATCAAAACCATTGCAGAGCAATCTGAACAGATGACTGAGTGGCGGCGCCACCTGCATGCCCATCCCGAGATCGCATTCGAAGAACATGAAACCGCCGCTTTCATCGCCGCTCGGCTCGAAGAGTGGGGGATTGAGGTGCGGCGCGGCATCGCCGGCACCGGCGTGATCGGCACACTGACCTCCGGGGAGGGGCCCGCGATCGGGCTTCGTGCCGATATGGATGCGCTGGCTATTCATGAAACAAACGCGATTCCTCATCGTTCCGTGCGTGCCGGATGCATGCACGCGTGCGGTCACGACGGCCACATGGCGATGTTGCTCGGGGCCGCGCGCTATCTGTCGAAGAGCAAGAAATTCAAGGGTACCGTTCACTTAATCTTTCAGCCGGCGGAGGAGAACGAAGGCGGCGGCCGGGTGATGGTGGAGCAGGGAATGTTTGACGAGTTCCCGATGACCGCAATCTACGGCATGCACAATTGGCCGGGATTGCCCGCCGGACGGTTTGCAGTGCGACCGGGTCCAATAATGGCCGCCTTCGATTTGTTCGAAATTACGATTGTCGGAAAGGGAGCTCATGCGGCGATGCCGCACCTTGGTGTCGATCCGGTGTTGGCCGGGTCGGCCATCGTCACGGCGCTGCAGAGCATTACCAGCCGGGCAACCGACCCGCTTGAGGCCGCCGTGGTTTCGGTGACGCAGTTTCACGCCGGCGACACCTGGAATGTCATTCCGGAGCGCGCCGTTCTCCGCGGCACCGTCCGTGCCCTCACGCCGGAGGTGCAGGATAAAGTTGAGATGACATTGTATCGCGTTGTCGAGTCCATCGCGGCGGGGCACGGCGCTGGTGCCCGCGTTCATTACGAACGGCGCTATCCGCCGACCATCAACGACCCGGCCGAAGCGGAAAACGCGGCCAAGGCCGCGGCCACGGTGGTCGGCGAAAGCCATGTGGAGCAAGACCGGCAACCCAGCATGGGTTCCGAGGATTTTGCCTTTATGCTGGAGAAGAAACCCGGGAGTTATATATGGATAGGAAACGGGTCGGTCGAGGGCGGTTGTACGTTGCACAATCCACGGTACGATTTTAACGACACGATCTTGCCGCTGGGTGCCAGCTATTGGGCGAGCCTTGTTGAAAGCCGGCTCGCGTGACGCCCGTGGGCTACGCTCGGCGGCCGTTCGCAGGCGTCTCGAGAGCTAAACGCGGTATTCTGAAGAGCACGGTGATCATCACTCTCAAGAGACGGTGATCATCACCACGACGATGACTGCCACAAACCCACCGACAATAACGAAGGCGGAGAGTCGGCGCTTCCAACGTGGGATTTTGGGGCCCCATTCCTGTTCCCACTGCTCCTGAATTTTCTTCACTTGATCGTCGTCGCCCGGTTGTTCGGAGTGTTGTTTCATGGGAATCTGCCGATGCGGTAAGGGGACGCTTCGTATTTCCGGGAGGCCCTCTTCCACAAGCGGCCAACCCGTAGCCAAGTCTTAAAATGCTGCATCTGCAATCACAAGGGCGTTGGCACCTTGATGATCCGACAATGGCCGGGCTGACCCACCATTGATGGTCACTGCACGATGCCGTCAAGGATACTTTGGCAACCGGGTGCGGTCGAGTATTTCAGTGTTATGACAAAGCAGAAATGGACGACCGGTCAATCGCGCACGGCAGCCCTGCGTTTCTTGGCGTGCATTGTGCTTGTTGCGCGCCATGGTGGCGGGTATAGTCATCACAACAATTCTTCCGCCAATACTGTACGAAAGGTTGATAGAGCTCGTGCCGACTGCAACGCGAAAAATATCGAAGGCTGGGAATACAGCTGAGACAAATGGCCCTGATGCCGAATCGATCGAATACTCTGAAAATTTGGACCGCCTCGGTCATTTCTCGGCTGAGAACGTGGACGCCGCGCTGAAGGCCACCGAGATCCTGTCTCGCGGTGTTCGCGCTCTCAACTTCAACGTCCATGGAGCCGCCACCATGACCGCTGAAGACGGTTTATCGGCAGCGCGTGCGCTGATGGACTGCAAGACGGTTCCGCAATGGATCGAGCTGCAGTCCGAGCTCGTCAAACTTAACGCAGGCCGGACGGCGATTCGAGCACTGCTGCTCTCCGTCATGGCCATACAGGTGACCGAGGAAGCCCTTTTTCCCCTCATCCGGCGGCTTAATGCCGCGCATTGTCTGGTGACGAAAACGATAAGTGCCTGAGGCACTTTGCCAAGCAATCTTAAGTGCCTGCGGTACTTTACCAAGCGATCTATTGGCGCATAAAGCGCTTCGGTACGTCGTACTTCGTTAAGCCTTCTGGCAACCCCTAGCTCCCGTCACCGTATATCGATTTTGGCCGATTTACGGCGACCCTCTCCTGTCTGCCCTTTTTTAACAAATAAAATCGAATATATTCGGTAGAGTGTTCGTGACGCCCCTGCTCTGGCGGTGTCCACTGTGGTAATATGAACCACGTTGATAAATTTGGTACGGCAGGAGAAAAGACAGGGATGAGCGATCCCGATAAGCGCGAGGGCCAGGGCTCCCCTAATACCACCGTAGTTACCAAGGCACGGCCAAAAACCAAGAAGCCGTCCATGTACCGGGTCCTGATGCTCAACGACGATTACACGCCGATGGAATTCGTGGTTCATGTGCTCGAGCGCTTTTTCGGCAAGAACCATGAGGACGCCGTGCAAATCATGCTGCATGTGCATCAACGCGGTGTCGGCGTATGCGGTGTGTTTACGTATGAGATCGCGGAGACGAAGGTGAATCAGGTGATGGAGCTGGCCCGCCAGCATCAGCATCCGCTTCAGTGTACAATAGAGAAAGACGGAAGCGAGTAGGGACGCCCCATGCTGTCACGCAATTTGGAACAAACTCTGCACCGAGCCCTGGCCTTGGCCACCGAGCGCCGGCATGAATATGCGACGCTCGAGCACCTTTTGCTGGCGCTAGTGGAAGATCAGGACGCGGTACCCGTTTTCAGAGCCTGCGGCGTGGACGTGGAGCGGTTGCGCCAGGATGTCTCGGAGTTCGTGGATACGGAGCTCGACAGCCTGAAAAGCGGCGCGGGGGCGGATCCCAAACCGACCGCCGGTTTTCAGCGGGTGGTTCAGCGCTCTGTCATTCATGTGCAGTCCTCCGGCCGCGAAGAGGTTACTGGCGCTAACGTCATGGTCGCTCTGTTCTCGGAGCGTGAGTCGCACGCGGTCTATTTCCTGCAGTCCCACGAGATGACCCGGCTCGATGCCGTCAACTATATTTCTCATGGTATCGCCAAGGTCCCGGGCGAGGGCCGCCAACGGACGGTTCATGGCGCTGACGAGGATGCCGGCGGGGAAAAGTCGGCGGCCAAGGGCCGCGAGGCGCTTGAAGCTTATTGTGTCGACCTCAATCGCAAGGCCGAGGAAGGCCGGATCGACCCGTTAATCGGTCGCGATATGGAGATCGAGCGCACCATCCAGATCCTGTGTCGGCGTAATAAGAACAATCCGCTGTTCGTCGGCGATCCCGGCGTGGGTAAGACCGCCATCGCCGAGGGGTTGGCTTGGCGAATCCACCGGGGCGATGTACCCGAGGTTCTCAACGACGCCATCATCTTCGCGCTCGATATGGGCTCGCTGCTGGCAGGCACGCGCTATCGCGGCGACTTCGAGGAACGGCTCAAAGCGGTGATCACAGAGATCGAGGAGATGCCCGGCGCGATCATGTTCATCGACGAGATCCACACCGTCGTCGGCGCCGGCGCCACCAGTGGTGGGTCGATGGATGCGTCCAACATCCTCAAGCCGGCGCTGGCCGCCGGCAATCTGCGGTGCATGGGGTCTACCACCTACAAGGAGTTCCGTAATCATTTCGAGAAGGACCGGGCGCTGGTGCGCCGGTTCCAGAAGATCGACGTGTATGAACCGTCGGTAGAAGACACCGTCAAGATTCTGCGTGGTCTCAAACCCTATTTCGAAAAGCATCATCAGGTCCGCTATACCGCCGAGGCGCTGCGCACGGCGGTGGAACTGGCGTCGCGCTATATCAACGACCGCAAATTGCCCGACAAGGCCATCGACGTCATCGACGAGGTTGGCGCCGCCCGCATGCTGTTGCCGCCGCACCGGCGCCGCACCATGGTCACGGTGAAGGACGTGGAAGGGGTCGTGGCCAAGATCGCCCGCATACCGCCGAAGAGCGTCTCCACCGACGACCGCAAGGCCCTGAAAACACTCGAACGCGATCTTAAAACGGTGGTGTTCGGGCAGGATCCGGCAATCTCGGCGCTGTCCAGTGCCATCAAGCTGTCGCGGGCGGGCCTTCGTGAGCCCGAGAAACCCATTGGCTGCTATCTGTTTTCCGGCCCGACCGGCGTGGGTAAGACCGAAGTGGCGCGGCAATTGTCGCTCATTCTCGGGGTGGAACTGGTGCGATTCGATATGTCGGAGTACATGGAACGGCACAGTGTGTCGCGGCTGATTGGCGCCCCGCCCGGGTACGTCGGCTTCGACCAGGGCGGCCTGCTCACGGACGCCGTCGACAAGCAGCCGCACGCGGTGTTGTTGTTGGATGAGGTGGAGAAAGCCCATCCGGATTTGTTCAACATCCTTTTGCAGATCATGGATCACGGCAAGCTCACCGACCACAACGGCAAGAGCGTCGATTTTCGGAACGTCATTCTCATCATGACCACCAATGCCGGCGCCGCCGACCTCGCCAAGCCCGCCATCGGGTTCGAGCGCGAGGAGCGCATCGGCGACGACATCGAAGCCATCGAGAAGATGTTCACGCCTGAGTTCCGCAATCGCCTGGACTCGATCATCCAGTTCGGTGGTTTGCCGCCCGAGGTGGTCGGCATGGTGGTGGACAAGTTCGTGATCCAGCTCGAGGTTCAACTTGCTGACCGCCAAGTCACTATCGAGCTCACCGACGACGCTCGTAAATGGCTAGCGGAAAAGGGCTACGACCAGCGGTTTGGCGCACGGCCGCTGTCGCGCGTCATCCAGGAACACATCAAGAAACCGCTCGCCGAGGAATTGCTGTTCGGTAAGTTGGAGAAGGGTGGGGTGGTACGCGTCAAGCTCGAGGACCGCAAACTGGCGTTTGAATACCTCGAGCCGCCTAAGCCCGAACCGGGGCCGCGCAAGCGTGGGAGCAAGACCAAGCAACCGGCGCCTACCCGCTGATACCGGATCAATTCGCTTGACATCGCTCGTGTTGGCGGGCTGCTAGGGCTGCTGCCTTTGGGGCAGCGCCTTTGCCAACAGGGGACTTTCATGCTGAGCGATTTTCTAAAGGGAACCCGTGTCCTCGACTTGAGCCAGTACCTTCCGGGTCCGTTTGCCACCCGCTTGCTTTCGGACATGGGTGCCGAAGTTATCAAGGTGGAGCCGCCCGCCGGCGACCCGCTGAAGCATCTGGGCACGGACGGGAATACGGGAAAATCGCCATTCTACGAGATGATCAACGCGGGCAAGTCCGTGGTCACCCTCGATCTCAAATCGGATAATGATCACCAGACGTTCGCGGCGCTGGTATCGCGCGCCGATGTGTTGCTCGAATCCTATCGGCCGGGGGTGCTCGAACGTCTGGGATTCGGCGAAGAACGGCTCAGGGCTCTGAACCCGAAACTGATCCATTGTGCTCTTTCCGGCTACGGTCAGACCGGACCCTATCGGCTGGTGGCCGGCCACGATATCAGCTACGTGTCCATGACCGGCGGCCTCAGCGTGTCCGGTACCTCCGAGACGCCCACCATCACTTATCCGCCCATGGCCGATCATGCCGGTGCCCTGCAGGCGGTGATTACCATTCTCGGCGCCCTGCTGGCCCGAAGTGCTGGCGGAAGCGGGGCGTTCCTGGACGTCAGTCTCAGCGAATCCTTGCTGTCGTGGCAGGGCGCGGGCCTGACCGCACCGCCGCCGCGGGGCGCCGGCGTGATCAGCGGCGGTGCCGCCTTTTATCAGATTTACCGTACTGCCGACGGCCGGTTCGTGTCGCTGAGCCCGCTGGAGCCCAAGTTCTGGGCGAATTTCTGTAACGCCGTGGATCACCCGGAGTGGATCGCGCGGCAGTTCGAGCCGCTGCCGCAATCAGCGCTGATCACCGAGGTGGCTTCGATGTTTGCCGGTCGGCCGCTGAGCCACTGGGAGGAACTGCTGGGCGGGGTTGAGTGCTGCTATCAGGCGGTTCTCGACTACTACGAGGTCCCCATCCACCCGCACACCCAGTCGCGGGGTTTGGTGCACGAAAGCGACGGTATCATCGACGTGTTATTTCCCGCGTATGTGGACGCGCAGCCGCCCGCCGAGCGCGCACCGCTCCGTGTTACCGACGCTGAGACAGTGGTTGCAGAGTGGAATTAGCCCTCTCAGCACTGTCGATTAGCCGCAGGGCGTGTCAGTTAAGATCCGTGCCTTGACCAGACCTTTCGCCGGAAACTTCAATGGCGATCGCGGAGCGATGGACAACGCGCGATGGGTGCGATTTCCCGCGATATCTACGAATTCGACCTTCACCGCCCGGCATGCCTTGCAAGGGTTGAACAGCGAAGCGCGGCCATCCCTGCTCATCCGGAAACGCACGCATTTTTGGCCGGCGGCCGAAACCGCGTCCGCCCGGATTGGTTCGGGCGCGGTGCCGGGGCAGGTACGCTCGGCGGTTATGCGGGTGCGTCCCGGTCCCAGGAACGGCAGAGGCTGGCGGCTTGTTTTCGGCACGGTGATGGTTTGAGACGTGGGTTTGCCGGCACCGGGACGGGTCCGCTGAACGCTTACCAGCTGACAACTTAGGCATCGGTTCTCCACCACGTCCCCACTGGCGTCGCGGACCACTCTGGCGCACTTGCCCAGCCTGATCGCATTCGTCCCGGTTTCCGCCTCGGCTATGGTGGGCCATGAGAAGGACAAAACGGCGAGGGATAGAGCGGCGAGAAATATTCGGGTCATGGCGCGGACTTCCTGTTGGGATGACGCAAACAGGTTAGTCCACGGGGAGTTAAGACCGGGTAAGCGGGGACGATCAGTCCGTTTTGCGGAAAGGCGATTCCGCGGAGAGCATCTGTATCTGATGGTCTACCGCCGCCCGCTCCTCGGCGAGGAACCTCTCCACCGCTTCGCGAAACCGGGGGTCGGCGATCCAATGGGCGCTATAGGTTGTGGTGGGCAAATAACCGCGCTGGATTTTGTGTTCACCTTGGGCGCCGGCCTCCACTCGCTTGAGGCCGTGGGCGATGGCGAAATCCATCGCCCGATAGTAACAGGCCTCGAAATGGAGGAAACGGTATTGCTCTTGGCACCCCCAGTATCGCCCGAATAGGGTGTCGTCACCAACCAAGTTGAGGGCGCCGCCCACCAATTTTCCTTGTCCGTCCTCCGCCATCACCAGCACGACCCGATCGGCCATGACCTCGCCCAATTTGTGGAAGAACGCCTGTTTGAGATAGGCGTTTCCCCACTTCCGTTCGCTGGTGTTCCGGTAGAACCCGTAAAACGCGTCCCAGTGCCGCTCCCTAATATCGGAGCCGGTGATCGTCCGGAGCACAACGCCTTGATTGGCCACCGCGGCGCGCTCCTTGCGGATCGCCTTGCGTTTGCGCGATGAGAGTTGCGCCAGGAAGTCGTCGAAGCACCGGTAGCCGGCGTTTTCCCAGTGATACTGGGAACCGGTGCGGGTCAGCATGCCAAGCCGTCCCAAATGCTCCCACTCGGATTTGGTGGGAAAGGTGACGTGCACGGACGATACCTTGAGCTTTTCGGCCAGTTGGATCATGGCGCCGGTCAGCAGCTCCGCTATTGCAGGCGAGGCATCAGGACGGAGAAGCAACCTTCGCCCGGTGACAGGTGTAAAGGGAATGGCGGCCTGCAGCTTGGGATAATACCGCCCGCCGGCCCGTTCATAGGCGTCGGCCCACCCCCAGTCGAACACGAACTCGCCATAAGAGTGGCTTTTCAGATAGAGCGGGGCACAACCGAGTATGGTATCGTTGTCATCCCCCGTCACCGCAAGGTGCCGGGGCATCCAGCCGGTTTGCGGCGTTACCGAACCGCTGTCTTCCAGCGCGGCTAGGAACGCGTGCGAGAGAAATGGGTCGTCCCGGCCGGCGCAAGCATCCCACGCGTCGGCGGCCACGTCATTGATGGAGCTGAACACCTGAACCGTACGGGCTTCGGCGTTTCGGGGATCGCGTCCGTCGGGCATGGTCACCGTGCTTGCGGCAGAGAAAACTTCGCCTTGGTGATATAGGGCTCTGCCGCGGAGTCACCAAGCCTCCTTCGTGCCGGCAGGGTTCAAAGAACGAACTTCGCCGCGATTGTCGATTACGGAAAGAGATGTGGAGGCTGTACATGCCAGAAACCCTTTGGTGTATATAACTTTCCGGCGGCAAAATGGCAGACTATGGGTGAGCGATGAGCGACATCTTCATCAGCTACGCAAGCGCCGATCGCGAAACGGCGGAGCGGCTGGCAGGAGTGCTGGCAGACGAGGGCTGGTCGGTATGGTGGGACCGCACTATCCCGCCGGGCAAGAGCTTCGCAAAAATGATCGAAGACGCCTTGAAAGCCAGCAGCTGCGTGATGGTGCTCTGGTCCGGGGTTTCGCGGGAAAGCGAGTGGGTTCAGAAGGAAGCGCGTTTCGGCAATAAGCACCGGCGGCTCATTCCGGCTTTGATCGAAGACGTGCTGCCACCGTTCGAGCTTCAGCATATCCAGGCGGCATCGTTGATAGACTGGCGGGGTGACACTGAGCGTTCCGGCTACCGGCGGCTTTGTCTCGCCATTTACGATCTTGCGGGCGCGCCGCCGAAAAGGGCACCGGTTTCACCCGGAAAACGAAAATCCCCGTTCACCAAAAGGAACGGAGTGGTGGCCGCGGCCGTCATCACCGGTGTCGTCACCGTCGCGCTGGCGGTGAACCCCATGCGCCAGCACTTGCTTGTGGAACGCTATC
>CAKZLS010000450.1 GCA_937127205.1 uncultured Rhodospirillales bacterium | reverse complement strand
GCGTTGCGATCTCCTGCAGATCCTCGCGCACCGGATTGCCGAGATAGCGGGCATCGCGATGCGCCGTCAACACGCCGGGGAAGCCCGTCGTCACGCAGCGCGCAAAGCGGGACAGGAAACGGTTCGCGCTGCCCGCCACGGCGATCTGCTCCTGCAGCTCGGGCGTCGGCGCCTTGCGCCCCACCAAATGCTCCAGTTCCCGGAGGTTCGGCTTGACCAAATAGACACCCTCCTTAAGCGCCTCGATCAACGGCCGCCCGGAGGCGTCGAGTATGACCTTGGTGCCGTTTGCCTTCGCGGTAGCGGTGATCCGCGCATAGATGTCATTGGGGGCACCCTCGGGCACGCTGCCCGAACACACTAGGTAATCACACTCAGTCTCCGCGACCGCGCCGACAAACGCTTGCCATTCGTTTTCGGTGAGCTTCGGTCCAGGCGGCGTCACCCGGTATTCATCCTCCGTCGAGCACTCGTAGACCGTAGCGCTCAGCCGTGTCGTTCCGCTCACACCGATAACCCGCCGGTCGATGGCATAGTCATCAAGCAACTCCGCTAGGAGCGTGCCGACAATTCCCGCCCGAGTGAAAATCGCCTTGCTTTCGCCGCCGAGCACCGAGATCACGTGCGACACATTGATACCGCCGCCGCCGGGATAGACCACTCCGCCGCTCGAGCGCAGCTTGCGCGTCGGCACGACATCCTGGACTTCCCAACTGATGTCAACGGCCGGATTCATCGTGAGCGTTACGATTTTCGGCATTCTTACCTCTCCTGCATGACACCGATCTTTCGCGCCGGTGTCTTTTGCCCAAGTTCCAGCGTCCGCCGGTAATTTGCCCGGCACTCTAGTCCCAAAGCCGGACCGTTTGAATGAGTTTTTTCATTAAATTCTTTATAAAGAATTTGCGATCCGTCGAGGACCGAATCTATCGGAAATCACAGCCCGCCAACACCCTGACCGCGCCTCAAACGATCACCGGCGCCGCGTCATCGATCAGCAGCTGCGTCGTGGTCCGGCCGCGCCACGTTTTCCGCTGCACCCGGCCGGCGAAATGGAACGACGCTCCACCATGATCGCGCAGGGTTTGTCCCATCGGCGTGTCGGCGCATCTGAAGGCAATGGCCTCCAGCCGAACGCCGCTGCCGTCGGTCAGCGAGCACTTGAGATGATTCTTTCCAACCACGCTTACATATGACAGCCGCGCGCTTGTGATTACGAAACGCGGCTCGGGATTGGCCATACCGAATGGTCCAACCCGCGCCAGCGTCTCCGATAGCCCGGACGACGCGCCCGCCACCGAAAGCGCTCCATCCACACAAAGCAAGGGCCGATCGTCCGCCGCCCGCCGTTTCATGCGTTCGGCCATGAAGCGTTGAAAATCAACGAGCTTTTCTCTCTCGACGGTGAAGCCGGCCGCCATCGCGTGTCCACCGGCCTTTACCAACAGACCTTTCTGGCGAGCGGTATTGACGGCGGCCCCCATATCGAACCCGGCGACCGATCGGGCCGAGCCGGTCCCAAAATCGCCGTTGAGTGCGAGGACGCACGCCGGCCGATGGAACCGCTCCACGAGGCGGCTGGCGACGATGCCCACCACCCCCGGATGCCAACCTTCGCCGGCAACCACGATCAACGGCGGATCCCCGTGCTCGGAGGCCTGCGCCAATGCCTGTTCCAAAACTTCGCCTTCGATCCGCTGGCGGTCGCGATTAAACTGATCCAACTGCTGCGCCAACCGCGCTGCCTCGGCGGCGTCGTCCGTCGCCAGAAGGCGCGCACCGAGGTCCGATTCGCCGACCCGGCCGCCCGCATTGATCCGCGGCCCGAACACGAAACCGGCGTGATAGGCCTCCGGCGGCTGGTCCTGGCCGGTAAGATCGGCAAGCGCCCGAATACCGGGGTTGGACCGCTGCGCCATCACTTTCAGCCCCTGCACCACGAATGCGCGATTGATCCCCTTGAGCGGAACCAGATCGCAAATGGTACCGAGCGCGACGAGATCCAGCCATTGGCGCAAATCGGGCTCCGGCCGGGATTCGTACCATCCGGCGCCTCTAAGCGCGCGATTGACTGCCACCGCCAGCAAGAAAGCCACCCCTACCGCCGCCAGATGTCCGAACGTGGGGGGCTCGTCGAGCCGGTTGGGATTGATCACCGCCGCCGCGATGGGAAGGTGGCTGTCCGCCGCATGGTGGTCGACCACGACCACCTCAAGCCCTGCGGCGTCAGCCGCTTCCAGCGGCGCGTGCGCATTAATCCCGCAATCCACGGTAATGACGACCGACACGCCCTCGTCTTTCAGACGGAGGAGCGCTTCAGCGTTGGGCCCGTAGCCCTCCTTCATTCGATCGGGCACATAGATCCGCACGCCCGAGCCGACGGCGGCAAAGAACCGGCTCAACAAGGCGGCGGAGGTGGCGCCATCCACATCGTAATCTCCGAACACGGCTATTCGATCGCCCGACATCACCGCGCGTGCCAGCCGGCCGGCGCCGGCGTCCATATCCTTGAACTGGCTGGGGTCCGGCATGCATTGGCGCAGTTTTGGATCGAGAAAAAACTCCGCTTGATCGAGCTCGACGCCGCGCCCGGCAAGCACCCGACCGACGATTTCCGGCAGTTGCATCCGCTGCGCCAGGGTCTCGGCCGTACGCTCGTCCACGGGCTGCAATTGCCAGCGCTTGCCCTTGAGCGATTGATCGACGCCCAAGAAACCGGATACGCCGCCCCCCTCGGATGCGCCATGGTCCAGGTTCACAATCGCGGTTTCGGCCAGCATCTGTCTGCCCGATCCGGTCAAAACGGCTCGATACGGATCATTCTTGGCGGCTCCACGCAGGTACCGAGCGCGGTGATCGCATCCAGAGAGCGCAGCATGGCCGCTTCCTCGGTCTCATGGGTGGTCATCACCACCGGTACCGGCTCTCCCGGCGCGCGTGCCCTCTGCAACACCGACTCCATGGAAATGCGGTTATCGCGGAAGATCGTCGCTACGTCGGCGAACACGCCGGGCTCGTCCAGAACCATGAGGCGCACGTAATAAGCACCACGATGCGCACTCATCGGCGCTGCAGGCAGACTTTCCAGCTCACCAGCCGGAACGCCGAAGGTGGCGCTTCTCTGGCCACGGGCGATATCCACGATATCGCCGACCACCGCAGACGCGGTCGGCCGCTCTCCCGCGCCGCGCCCCTCCTGAACCACCGTGTCGACGAAATCGCCGTGGGTAACCACGGCATTGAAAACGCCTTCCACATGAGCGATCGGCGCGTCGGCGGGCACCATGCACGGATGCACCCGCCGCTCGACGCCGCCATCGGTAAGCGCGGCGATTCCCAGCAACTTGATGCGAAAGCCCAGCTCCTCCGCGAATGAAATGTCGGCGGACGAAACGTGACGAATGCCCTCCATATGAACCGAGCCGAATTCCAGTGTACACCCGAACGCCACGGTGGCGAGGATCGCCAGTTTGTGAGCCGTATCGACGCCATCCACATCGAACGACGGGTCCGCTTCGGCGTAACCCAGTGCCTGCGCTTCCGCCAGCACGTCGTCGAACTCCCTGCCGGTGGTACGCATGGCACTCAGGATATAGTTACAGGTGCCGTTAAGGATCCCATAGACTCGGTTGTGCGCGTTCGCCACCAATCCCTCCTTGAGGGATTTGATAATGGGAATGCCGCCAGCCACCGCCGCCTCGTAGGCGAGAATCGCGCCTGTGGATTCGGCGGTTGCGGCCAGTGCCGAACCGTGGTGGGCGATTAATGCCTTGTTCGCGGTCACCACATGCCGGCCGCGCCCCAGCGCGCCCTCGCACACGCGTTTTGCAACGCCTTCCGATCCGCCGATCAACTCGACGATTACGTCGGCATCGGTCTGCTCTGCCATAGCCACGCCGTCGTCGAACCACTGATAGCCGTCTATGGAAAAATCGTAATTGCGGCGGTGGCGATCGGCAAGCGCCGTGATCACCACCGGCCGCCCGGCGCGGCGTTCAATCAAATCGGCGTTGGCTTGGAGCAGCTTGACGGTTCCGCTGCCGACGGTTCCGAGTCCGGCAACCGCAACCTTGAAGGGGACACTCATCGATAATCAATTCCCTGATCTTGATAGCCGCGGAGATTGCAAGCGGGCGGCCTGCTTTTCACCGCCATTACCCTGAGGCGGATACTTTGTCTGACGCAGGCATGGCGTTTTCGGCATTCTCGACCACATTGTGATAGCGGCTGAGGAAGCCTCTGATATTGCGCATCGCCTGACGGGTACGTTGGGTGTTTTCCACCAGCGCGAACCGGACATGGCCGTCACCGTGCTCGCCGAAACCGATACCGGGAGACACCGCCACCTTGGCCTCGGTCAACACCAGCTTGGAAAACTCCAACGACCGCAGATGGGCGAATGCCGGAGGGATGGGCGCCCAGGCGAACATGGTCGCCGGCGGAGCCGGAACATGCCAACCGGCGCCGGCCAATCCG
>CAKZLS010000449.1 GCA_937127205.1 uncultured Rhodospirillales bacterium | reverse complement strand
TTTTTTTATAGCTGAAGCCTGCCTTGCACAGAAGCTTGGACAGGTTCGACGGGTCAACCGTCAAGCCATGTTCAGCCTCCAGCCAGGTAGCGAGATCCGGCATGGTGATGTCGGGCCGGTCCTTTACCTCTTCGATCAGTATCGCGCGATAGGTGCCAAGCTTGCCGAACCCTTTGGGCCGACCCTGTCTGGCGGCCTCCACCGAACCGGTGGCCGCATAGCGGGCCTGGACCCGGACCGCCGTCGACGGGGCCACCTCGAACTGGGCCGCCACTCCCCTCCGTGACTTGCCCGCCGCAATGCCGCGCACCATCCGAATACGAAGATCACTCGAAACAGCTCTTCCCATGGAGCACCTCCTGTCCCATAGAATCACCGTTCGAAACAAAAGGGAATCCTACACGATTCAAACTTCCCGCCCGATGCTCTAACTGGCCGATCCTGGCCGGGGTAATCTCGATCAGCCCGCCAGGGCGGCACCCGGTGAAATGCAGAGTATGGCAAAGGGTACGATCGAGTGCCGGACGCTTGCGGGCGGCGGCAAGGAAATCCGCTATTTCCTAGGCCTTAAGACAGAGCCCGTTTCCGGAAGAGTTATAAAGGCGCATTTCTCTCATATGTAATACTTTTAGTGATATTATTGAATAAATTGGCCTTGATCGCGGTGCCGGTATTAGTCCGGGGCCACTCGCTGCAAATTTGAGAAAAAAGTAAGCGGTTCACGTCAGCGATAGATGGTCACGCACTGCTGATAGCAAGGCATACGCGCGGGGCGTCGCGGCTCATGTTGCCTCAGTCACATCGCCAAGGGCAGCGCGCCCACCGGGTAAATAGCGGTAAAGCGTCTATTCTGCCACGCCTAGCTTCTTGGCGACTTGGGCAACGAAGATGTCAGGATTTCGTCACAGCGCGCGTGCTGTAGCAAGATCAGTATCATTCAGCACGGCCGGCCTGCGACCGATATGGCCTCGCGCCCGCGATGCTTTCACCTCAGCTTGCGTTCGTTCGCGAATAGCAGAACGTTCGAGTTCGGCAAGAGCTCCAGAGACAAGGAAGATCAGTTTGCCACCTGACGTGCCGGTATCAATCGACTCGGTGATCGAACGCAATCCGATGCCGCTTTGCCGGAGATCTTCCACCGTCTCGATCAGCTGTTTGAGCGAGCAAGCAAGACGGTCGAGCTTCCAGATCACCAACGTTTCGCCGTGCCACATGAAATCGATGGCGGCCTGCAACTCAGACCGAACCCGTTAGGCACATGATGCTTTTTCGACAAAGAGGCGTTCGCAACCTGCCACTTCGAGCGCATCGCAATGTAAGGCAAGTTTCTGTTCCTGAGTTGAAACGCAGGCGTATCCGACAAGTAATGCTGAAACTCCCAAAACTCATCTTTTCTCTGATGTTTTGCGAGATTTACAGTGTTCAAATTTGTTGGTCGGAATGCTCTCAGGCTGATTTCTTAAAAACCAACGTTTTCGGAGGCGATGAAAACCACCCAGCTCTGTGACCGCCGCTGCGACGACGTCTCGCTTAATGAAGTCTAGCGGATCGTGATCTGATAGCCAAACTAGGTGTCAGTTGACCTTTGCCTCGTATCCAGCCGCAGCAACAGCTGCAACGAGTTGATCTTTGTCTGGTTGTCCCTCGACGATGGCTTCCGCCCGGTCGAGGTTAACATCAATCACGGTCTCGACGCCCGCGACCTGGGATAAAGCATCGCGAACGGCACCGACGCAGTGCCCGCAACTCATCCCTTGGATGTTCAGTTTCGTTTTCATGGCTTATTGTTTCCTTCAATTCGATTGCTCCAAAAACAACACAATGGTCGTCGCGGTCGATCGGCTCTACTCAGATTTCCGCATACCAACCTCACGTTGAACCCCTTCCTTTAGAAACTCCCAATATGATCTGATACTCACCCACCGCCCTCGCCCTAAAACCACAATCGGACTCCGGCGACGAATGAAACGCTGCTCACGTCTTCTCCTTCGTCACGAGCGAAGTCCTCGGTTTTTCCGACCAGGCGCGTCCAGGAGACCCCAATATACGGAGCCACCTCCCGCACGAACTCGTAGCGCAGGCGTAGACCCAGTTCCGCGGTGCTCAGACCCGATCCGATGCCGAGCTTCTTGACATCCTGGACGGCGAAATTGAGTTCGGTGCGCGGCTGGAGAATAAGCTGTTGCGTGAACAAAAACTCGTACTCCGCTTCTACACGCGCGGACACATCACCTTCGTCGCTGACGAACCCTGCCGCGTCAACTTCGAACCAGTAGGGCGCGAGGCCCTGAACACCAACGACCCCGAATGTACGCGATGGATCGGGCTTAAAATCGTGGCGCACTCCAGCCTGCACATCGAAGAACGGCAGGATTGTGCGGCTATAAAGCGCCTGCAACTCGGCTTCTTCGGTCCGTTCCCGCTCGAATAGATACTCGCCTTCGGATTTGACCCATAGCTTGTTGTAGTCGCCGCCGACCCAGCCCTCGGCGTCCCATACCAACAGGCCGTCTCCCTCGTTCGTCTGAACTTCCAGGCGATCGGCCCTGAAGAACGTATGGATTTGGGAATCCTCTCCCGGCTCGGGCCAATCCGCCGGCGCGCCATCAGGCTGGGTCTCCTCCGCCGCCGCACCGCCAGCCATGAGCAGCCCCAGGAGAACGACGAAGAATCGCGTGTTGCCGATCATGACGGATCTCCGTCGTACGGTGTCACTTCGACGACGCGGAACATCCCCATCTCCATGTGGTAAAGCAGATGGCAATGAAACGCCCAGCGCCCCGGCGCGTCGGCGTTAATGAGCACCGACAGGCGTTCGCCCGGCTTGACGCTCACGGTATGCTTGCGGGGAATGTGCGGGCCGTGGCCGTTCTCCAGCTCCATCCACATGCCGTGCAGATGGATGGGGTGCTCCATCATGGTGTCGTTGACCATGATCAGGCGAAGCCGTTCACCATGGTTGAACTGGATCGGCCCATCAACTTCGGAGAACTTCTTGCCGTCGAAGGACCACATGTAGCGCTCCATGTTGCCGGTCAGATGGAGTTCGATTTCTCGTTCGGGCGGGCGCTGGTTGTAGGGCGTGACCGACTTGAGATCGGTGTAGACGAGCACGCGGTGGCCGACGTCCTCCAGCCCCGTGCCGGGCTCGCCGAGACGATCGCGCTCGAAGGTCGCCACACTGGTATTGCCCACGCCGTGATGATCGGGACCGTGGTGGGCGACGATCGGCCCGGCGGCCTCCGTCATACTGCCGACCTGGCCGCTACCCATGTGGCCGCCGTGGCCCTGGCCCATTCCCATATGGCCGGCATGCGTGCCCATTCCGTTGTGTTTGGACATATCCATACCCTTATCTTCGGCCATGTTCATGCCCTCCATCTTCATCCCCATGTCGACCATGGTGCGCAGCGGCCGCTCGCGCAGCGGCGGAACATCTGCCGCGAGGCCCGCCCGCGTCGCCAGCGTGCCGCGGGCATAGCCGCTGCGGTCAAGCGACTCCGCCATCACCGTGTATACTGGCTGATCGCGGGGGGTGACGATGACGTCGTAGGTTTCAGCCACACCGATCTGAAACTCGTCCACAGGCACTGGCTCGACGTTTTGGCCATCTGCCTGAACCACGGTCATGGGAAGGCCTGGAATGCGAACGTTGAAGAAGCTCATGGTCGAAGCATTGATAAACCTAAGGCGGACCCGCTCGCCGGGCGTGAACAGACCCGTCCAATTGCTCTCGGGACCCTGGCCGTTCATTAGGTAGGTGTAGATATGTCCGGTGATGTCGGCGATGTCGGTGGAATCCATGCGCATGTTGCCCCACGCCAGACGATCCCGGAGCGTGGCTCCGAAGCCGGCTTCCGCGACATCGTCGAAGAAATCACCGACGGTGCGCTTCTGAAAATTGAGGTAGTCGCTCATTTTCTTGAGCTTGGCGAGCACACGGTACGGATTTTCAAACATCCAATCCGAAAGCACCACGACGTGCTCGCGATCATAGGCGAACGGCTCGGGTTCGGCCGAGTCTATGACCAGCGGGCCATAGTGCCCGAGTTGCTCCTGAAGCTTGGTGTGGCTGTGGTACCAGTAGGTCCCGCTTTGTTTAACGGGATAGCGGTAGGTGAAGGTGGTCCCCGCACCAATGCCGGGGAACGTAACGCCCGGCACGCCGTCCATGCGGAACGGCAAGAGAATCCCGTGCCAGTGGATCGAGGTATCCTCCGCGAGCCTGTTGTGTACCCGAATGGTCACCGTCTCGCCTTCCCTAAACCGCATGATTGGGCCCGGAATTCCGCCATTGAGGGTGATCGCCGAGCCTTGCCGTCCGTCAATGGCGATCGGCGTCTCGGCGATGGTCAGGTCGAATTCGTGCGCGCCGGTGCGCGGATTGCCAGGGGCCCGCGTCCCAGCCATGTTGCGCGCCCAAGCGGGAAGCATCTGTTGAACAGCAAAGATTGCGCCGGTGGCCGATGCGGTCTTGAGCAGGCGTCTCCGCGTCAGCATGGAATAGTCTCCCTCTCACTTTGGGGCGGCCAGGTTCGAGCGAGCGACTGCGCTCACTTTGTCACTTCGATGTGGCCTACCATCCCCGCTTGGTAATGACCTGGAACGTTGCAGGCGAATTCGAGATCCGCAGACTCGGCAAACTTCCAGACGACCTCGCCGGACTTACTCGGTTCCAGGAGCACGGCGTTGGGATCGTGATGTTCCATGGTTTTGCCGCCGCCCATGTCCATCTTCATCATGTCGTGATTGATCCTGTCGGCCTCGAGTGCGCCGTGCTCGACCATCATGATCATCTCCTTTTGATGCGCGGCGTGCATCGCGGCGCTGCCGATATTGAATTCGTGGACGAATTCACCCGTGTTCTTCACGACGAAGCGCACTGTCTCTCCAGCCTTCACCTGAATCTTCTCCGGCTCGAAATAATTGTCGCCCATGGTCACCTCGACGGTGCGGGACGCCTCGGTGGCTTCTCCAGGTTGGCCAAAGTCCATGGCGTGGCCGTGGCCGCCGGAATGTACGCCAGCCGCCAGCGCAGGGCCGACGATTAGCCAACCGGCAACAAGAATTGCTCCAGATTTGATCGTTCTTGTGAGCACGTTGTACTCTCCCTTGGTGTTGTTCGAGGACCAACCCACTGCATTCTCAGCGCAGATCCGAACTATCGAGGGCGACCGAGCGCCTTCATCAAATTGCAACGAGCGTCTTTTGCCCTCCGCGTGTTCTCAGCGGGCAGTAGTCATATGAGAGGAGAGGTTTTTCTGAAGTTTGTCAGACGGACGCTTTTTTGTGACAGAGTTTGACACGCATTTGCAAACGCCGGTCCGAGAGGAGAGACTGCGCATGAGCCTCAGGGGCCCCGAGAGGCGTCAAGGGTCTTCTACGCCGCAGGTTTGAAGGATCCGGCGACCAGTTCGTGTGACGAGATTCCGCTCGCGGTTTCGGAGTGCGTGACACCGGCCAGATAACGTCGAACCTCTTCGTACCGCACCCGGCCATCTTCCATTGTTTGATAGTACCGAAACAGCTCCTTCAGAGGCGATGAAAAATCTTTGTAGGCGGTCAGAACAGCGACCAGAGCGCCAAAGGATAATTCTCCTTGAATGACTAGATATCCCCCAATCGTATAGAAGAAAAACGGCGTCATATGGCCGATGAAATTATTCAGGCCTTTCATGAAGAACTTTCGGCGAAACAGCTCAAAACGAATCCCCTGGATCGTTTTTAGGCTACGAAAAACCGGACGTAGACTCTGCGCGCCAACTGACTCTTGCTCCCTGCCAATGTTGTCGCCGAGCCGCCGCACCTCCTTGACGCGTTCTCGTGCCAAGGCGTTAATGCGTCGCTGCAAGCGGGGAATCAACGCAAGCTGAACCGGAAGCAGCGTGACAGCGGCGGCACCTAGTACAGGGTCTTGAACAAACATAAAGGTTAGAATCGTCAAAAACGTTCCACCTTGCAGGACAGGAAGGACGAAGGCCGCACCCATGAATCCTCCTATCGGTTCCAACTCCTGCACGATTACGGGGATAAGTTGAGATCCGCCGCCGGGCCGGTTACGACGCCGCCATTCGCGATAAACCGTGAGGCGCAGTCGGCGAAGGGCGCTTTCACTGAGACGACCTTGATACAGATTGGCCGCGTACTTGATGATGCCTTGGCAGATCACGGCAAGAAGGAAGAGCAGGCACAAGGCGAACAGGAATTCGACCTGTTCTAAACGGACCCCAGCGTACACGGTTGGAAATTCATCGGAGTCTAGCGCGCTGTTGATGATCGTTTTCGGCAACTCGAGGGTCGCATAAAGGACGGGCATCGATAGTCCGGCAACAACAACGAGGCCGACCTGCTGCCGCCAGGTCCGTCGCAGGATGTAGGGAAACAGCCCCGGAATGAGCGAGCTCGATCCGAGGTTTGCCCTGGCATCTGAGAGCTTGCCGCGCCGATTGCGCCGACGGATCCGCCGCCGCCACAGCTGAAACACCCGGAACAGGAGCAGGAATAGCAAGGCGGCGGGGCCATACATGACAACGATGTGCACGACGACACGGAGCCACCAGTGGGTCTCGCCGATGAATCCCGCCGCAACCTCGTTTGCGAAAATATGGAGAATGTCGAACGGAAACAAAACTTTGCCCCACTGGTGGTTCAAACGCGCTCCAGCTAACGTCGGAGCGTCGGATACAGAATGATCTCGAACGGATCAGACATTGGCGCCCGATTCTTGGGCGCGCGTTTTCCCCTCATGTGGTTGCAGCGAAGGCCCTAGGTTTGGCCCAGGTTATCGTTGAATTGTCTTTTAGACATACAACCAAAAATGTGTTGCTGAAGTTTGTCCATCAAACCCCTTATTGTGACAGAGATTGTCAATCGGTACGAAGTCTCCTCTGATTTTCTCCCGGCAATCAGCAATGGTCATTGAGCGGTAATGGTGTCCACCACATAAATACCGTCACTGCCACGGTTCAGCGTGAAATCGATCGGCTTGCCGACTGGAACCTTTGACAGATCCATACCGTCCGACACCTTCATATCCATGGTCATTGACGGCCAACCCAGCGCCGAGATCGGCTCGTGCGAGAGGTTCACGGTTCTTTCGCTCTCATTCACGGAGTTCACCTTGCCTTGGGCCATGACATGACCCGACGTCGCCTTCTCGTCCGCTGATTTTTCCATCATCTTTTCGTGCGACATGCCTGGTTTCATTCCCCCCATGGACTCGTGGCCGCTGTCCGTACTCTGGGCCTGAGCCAAC
>CAKZLS010000448.1 GCA_937127205.1 uncultured Rhodospirillales bacterium | reverse complement strand
GCATCTGTTCACCTGCTCCGCCGACCTATTCCGCATGTTCCGCTACTGGCCCTAGCTAACCCCGTCCAATAACTGGCAGACACATTGCGTTGCGGGCAATTTTGGCGCAGCATTGGTCAGGGAGTGCGATCTCGAATGGGGATGGTTTTGCTCCCTTCAGGTAGGGAGGTGTTTGACGTGACAAGAAGGAAAATTCTTCGCTTTTCCGTCGCCGCGTTTTTTGTTCCGCTGGTATTGTCCGGCACACTTGCATCGGCGTCGGATGGTTTAACCCTCAAGGGCACGGTTACCAGCCAGAACGGCGCGCCGCTGGGGAACGCTCGTGTTGAGTTTGATCCCGGCGGCTACACGGCGGTCACCGCCCGCAACGGCCGTTTCGCCATTCGCGGCTTCATCCCGGGCACCTATAGTGTCACCGTGCGCGAGGGCGGCAAATTTCAGACCTTCAATCAGAAGATTGATAGCACGCTTTCGCTGGAGGTGAACTGGTGACGCTCCAGGATCGAGGCAGCACATGGCGATGACCGAACAGCAGTGGAAATGGGCCGACTTGGTGGTCAAGACCCTTGGTGTCACCATCATTACCGGCGCCATAACGCTTTACAGCATCCAGGTTCAGCAGACCCAGAGGGAACTGGCCCTGGAAACCTCGGCGGCGCAGCAGCAGCGCGACCGCAAGGAACGACAACTCAATGCACTGGTGGATTTCGCAAGCGCCCAGAAGCGGCTGGATGTGGACGTGGGCATGCAGATGTTCCGGGCGTTCATCGACAAGTATCTCGACGTCTCGGTGGTGGGCGCCGCCGAGATCAAGGAGAATATGGTTCTTCTCCGGCTTATCGCCTTGAATTTCCAGGACGTGCCGATCAACCTGAAACCCCTGTTCGAGGACCTCGACGCCCGCCTTAATCGCGAACGGCCCGAGGGGTTCGTCACGGCGGCCGGCGGCGCCACAGTCGCGGACCGGGACGCCGACGCCCTGTCGGAAGATGTCCGCGCCGCCTTGCGCCTGGAGCTGAAGACCATCGCCAAGGAGGTGGCCAACCGGCAAGCGTTCAGATTGACGTTCCTGGACGGCGCGCTGACCGACTTCGAGGCGGTCCGAAAAGGCGACGTCCGCTACTTCGATTCGGTTCCCTACGCCATCCAGGTGCACGAAATCCACCAAGACAGTGTCGCGGTCGAGCTTCGCGAGACGGAACTGAACGACGACTTCCTGCCGGTGATCGCCGAGGCCGGCAAGCGCATCGGGCCGTTCGTTATTTCGTACTTCGACATGCCGATCCTGGACAACATCAAGGTCAACGACTCCACGCGCGTCGCCGTGTTGTTGAATGAAGCCGGCGGCGACACAGCCACCATCCGGGGGGTGAGCTTCCGCAGCGACCTCGCCACCGACCGCTTCGACGTCAAGGAAATGTCGCGAGAAATCATTACCGATCTTATTCAGGAAAAGAGATAGCACCCGGCCGAGGAAAATGGCCGAGTGCCCGAGGGCTCGTCGCAGAGCCGGAAAGCCGGAGCGAAACGATGACTCAAAATGTCAGTCTTCTGATCGGGACCAAAAAGGGCGTTTTCCTGCTGCAAAGCGATACCGGGCGCAAACAATGGTCTGTCCGCGGCCCGTTCTGCGAGGCGTGGCCCATCAACCATGTGATTGCCGACCCGGCCACCGGGGTCATCCTTGCCGGCGGCGGCAACGAATGGTTCGGACCGGCGGTCTGGAAATCCACCGACGGCGGCGACACCTGGACCCATTCCAGCGAGGGTTTGGCCTACGCCGAGGGCGAACAGCCCATTAAGGCGATATGGAGCCTGGCGCGCGGCCATGGCTGCCTTTATGCCGGCGTGGAGCCGGCCGGTCTGTTTCGCAGCGACGACGACGGGCAAACCTGGCGCCATATCTCCGGCCTCCGCGACCATCCGTCGCGCCCCGACTGGCAGCCGGGCGGCGGCGGGCTGATCCTGCATTCGGTGGTCATTCACCCCGATGATCCGAAGCAGCTATGGGTCGCCATCTCCACCGGCGGCGTTTTCCATACCGCCGACGTCGGCGAAACCTGGACGCCGCGCAACAAGGGGACGCGCAACGATTATTTGCCCGAGGAGATGCGGTTTCCCGACTATGGCCAATGCGTGCATGCGCTGGTGATGGCGCCCGGCATACCGGACCGGCTCTATCAGCAAAACCATTGCGGCATGTACCGCAGCGACGACGGCGGCCTCAACTGGGACAGCATCGAGTCCGGTCTGCCGTCCACCTTTGGCTTTCCGGCGGTTGCCCACCCCCGCGACCCCGAGGCGCTCTACCTGGTTCCG
>CAKZLS010000447.1 GCA_937127205.1 uncultured Rhodospirillales bacterium | reverse complement strand
ACGTACAACGGACATCAGATGACGAATCCGCACCACGGCGAAACGTGCCCCGACGACCTGAAGGATCAGGTCGACGCTGCCGTCAATGAGGTCGAGGACATCATGGGCGGCAAGTTCGGCGCCACCGAGGGACCGCTGCTGCTGGTGTCGGTGCGCTCGGGCGCGCGGGCGTCCATGCCGGGCATGATGGACACGGTGCTCAATCTCGGTCTCAACGACAAGACCGTCGAAAACTTGGCCTCGCTGAGCGGGGACGAGCGGTTCGCCTACGACAGCTATCGCCGGTTCATTCAGATGTATTGCCACGTCGTCATGGACGTGGACGGCGAGCATTTCGAGACGCTTATCGAGAAGCACAAGGAAGCGCAGGGCAAGACCCTCGACACCGATATGACCGCCGAAGATTGGAAAGTCGTGGTCGGCGCCTTCAAGAACGAGGCGCGCAAGCACATCGGCGGAGACTTCCCGCAGGATCCGAACGAGCAACTGTGGGGCGCCATCGGCGCCGTGTTCGGCAGCTGGATGAACAAGCGCGCCATCACATATCGCAAGATGTATAACATTCCCGCCGACTGGGGTACCGCCGTCAACGTTCAGGCCATGGTGTTCGGCAACATGGGAGACGACTGCGCCACCGGCGTGTGTTTCTCGCGCAACCCGTCCACTGGCGAAAACCTATTCTATGGCGAATTTCTGGTGAATGCCCAGGGCGAGGACGTGGTCGCCGGTATCCGCACTCCGCAGCCGCTGAGCATTGCCGAGAAGAAGGCGATCAACTCCGACCTGCCGTCCATAGATGAGGTTTTGCCGCCGATCTACAAGGAACTCCACGGTTATCGCGACAAGCTGGAAGACCATTACACCGACATGCAGGACATGGAGTTTACCATCCAGCAAAACAAGCTCTGGATGCTCCAGACCCGCACCGGCAAGCGGACCGCCCAGGCGGCGCTGAAAATCGCCGTCGAAATGTGCGAGGAAGGCCTGATTGACAAGAAAGAGGCCATTCTCCGCATGGATCCGGCCATGCTCGACCAGCTCCTCCACCCGATGCTGGATCCGAAAGCGGAAAAGAAAGTTCTGGGCAAGGGCCTGCCGGCCTCTCCGGGCGCTGCTTCCGGCCAGATCGTTTTTACCGCCGACGAGGCCGAAGCATGGGTTAAGGCAGGCAAGAAGGTGATCCTGACCCGCATCGAGACCTCGCCGGAGGACATCGGCGGCATGCACGTGGCCGAGGGTATTCTCACCACCCGCGGCGGCATGACCAGTCACGCGGCCGTCGTTGCCCGCGGCATGGGCACGCCCTGCGTGGCCGGCGCCGGTGACCTCACTGTCGACTATGCGGCCAAGACCCTGACCGCCGGCGGTGCCGTCCTCAAGGAAGGCGACATGATTACCCTCGACGGTGCGTCTGGCAGCGTGATGGAAGGCGAAGTGCCGAAGATCCTGCCCGAGCTTACCGGCGACTTCGGGAAGCTGATGGGCTGGGTCGACGAGTGCCGCACGATGAATGTGCGGGCCAACGCGGAGACCCCCCTGGACGCCAGCACGGCGCGCAACTTCGGCTGCGAGGGCATCGGACTGTGCCGTACCGAGCACATGTTCTTCGATCCGCAGCGGATCATCCATGTGCGCCAGATGATTCTCGCTTCCGACGAGAAGGATCGGCGGGCCGCTCTCGAGAAGCTCTTGCCTTACCAGCGTCAGGACTTCGTCGAGCTGTTCACCATCATGGCCGGTCTTCCGGTCACCGTCCGGCTGTTGGATCCGCCGCTGCACGAATTCCTGCCGCATTCCGACGCCGACATGGCCGACGTGGCCAAGTCGGCCGGTGCCGATGTCGCGACCCTCAAGGCGCGGGCGGATCAGCTGCACGAGTCCAACCCCATGCTTGGTCATCGCGGTTGCCGTTTGGGCGTCACCTATCCGGAGATCTACGAGATGCAGGCCCGGGCCATCTTCGAAGCCGCCGCCGAGGCTGCTTCCAAGGGCTCGGAAGTGCTTCCCGAGGTGATGATCCCACTGGTCTCCACCAAGGCCGAGTTCGACCGGCTGAAAGAGGTCATCGACCGCGTTGCCGGTGAAGTGAGCGCGAAAACCGGCGCCAAAATGGCCTACATGGTTGGCACCATGATCGAGCTGCCGCGCGCGGCCCTGGTTGCCGATAAGATCGCCGAGGGCGCCGAGTTCTTCAGCTTCGGTACCAACGACCTGACGCAGACCACCTATGGACTGTCGCGGGACGATGCCGGCAACTTCCTGGTTCCCTATCAGGATCTCGGGGTGATCCCGAACGATCCGTTCGTGACCATCGACCAGGAAGGCGTCGGCGAGCTGGTGAAGATCGCGGCGGAGCGCGGACGAAAAACCCGCCCCGACATCAAGCTCGGCATTTGCGGCGAGCATGGTGGCGATCCGGCTTCGGTGGCCTTCTGCTACACGGTCGGGCTCAACTATGTGTCCTGCTCGCCCTATCGCGTGCCGATCGCGCGTCTGGCGGCGGCGCAGGCGGCGTTGGGCGCCGGCGCGGTTCACTCGACGGCCTAGCCATCGTTACGAAGCTGAACGAGACGAGACAAGGGGGCTTCGGCCCCCTTGTTTTTTTGCATGGTCGATTGTTGAAATGACCCGCTCTGGCGTAATCCTTACCGTGTTGCTTTTGACGGTACTGGCAGGCGCAGGTGACGCGGTCGCGAGCATTGGTGGCGTGGTCGATGGCTGCGTGCGGATGAAAGAAACCCGTGGCCAGCTCACCGACGCCGCCGGATCGCTGCACCGCGCCGATAAAGCGAACCCCGACGGCACAATCCCGGTGCCGGAAGTGATGATCCGCTTCTCGTTCGAAGGCGTGGACGGTCCGGAACCAAGGGTCGCACCGGTCTACATCCGGACGGACGCCCAGGGCTGTTATTCGGCCACGTGGACAGACGCCACCCGCGACATGTTTCCAGCCCGCGCCCGAATGACGATCCTGTGGAGCCACACCGATGTGAGCGGCCAACGGGACCGGATGCCGCCAGCAATCTTCTCCATCTACGGAATGACCGGGCAGGCGCTTGGCACGACCCGGACTGTCGAGCTTTTCGCCGATGCCAGGATTGATCGTACCATCAGCGGCGGAGACGCCGCCGCCTCTTATGTCACCGCCTGGGAGTTCTTCGATCGTGTCGTAAATGGCGGGAATGGCGCGCGCTCGGAGCGTTTGGTAAAGGCCATGCGGGGCATCCGCATTGTGACCGGCCTGCCGACCGTGTCCGGCAGCTGGGGACTGGCGCCAACGGCGAAAGAGGTTTTGGTTGCAGCGCGGACGCCGGTGCGGACGCCATGGACAGTGGCGCACGAGCTTGGCCATCTGGCTACCTGGACCGCGCTCGGTTTGCAGATCGCGCCGTTGCTGCCCACCGATTATGTCGGACTTACTTGGGAATTTACCACCCGCGAGACCGAACGCGCGGCGTTCCTGGAGGGCATGGCGTCGTTTTTTGCCATGGTGTGGATGTGGGAGCGGACGGCGGCGGCGCCCACACTCTATCGCAGCGGCACCCGGTTCGATTTCGAAGCGGCCACCGGAACGGGCGAGGGCTCTGGGACAACGCCGATTACCTGTGCCGAAGTTTCTGCCGGATGGGAGCGCCCCTTCTGCAATGCGGCGGCTCTGTGGGACGTGTTCGACGCGCGGACGGCGGATGATGACCCTATGATCGATCTGACGCAGGTGGATGTGGCCGAAACTCTGGACCGCTATCCCGACAAGTGTCCGCCGCCCGCGAGCGATGGCTGCGCCAATGAGGTCGGGGTGAGCGGTCTCAGCCACAACGATTTCCTCGGCAACTTTCATCCGCCCGCCGCCCGTCGCGCCCTCATGTCCATCTATGAGGCCAATGGGCTTGCTGGCGGCGTACCATAAGCGGGTTACA
>CAKZLS010000446.1 GCA_937127205.1 uncultured Rhodospirillales bacterium | reverse complement strand
TCACCGAGAATGGCCGGGTCGGCCTCCGCTTCATACCGGTCGCGGGCCTCGTAGACATGGTGGATGAAGCCGATATGTTCGTCCCGCTGCTCACGCAGTCCCGGGAATTTGCAGGCTTCCATGACCCGTTCCTCGCGGGCCAGATGAATCTCGAGATATGCGATCAAACTGTCGAAAACTTCGGTCGGATCCCGGCCGTCGCCGCCATCGTCCACTGAATCATGCAACCGGTTGATGACGCCAATCAACGCCTGGTGATCCGAGTCCAGCAACGGAACGCCGACGCTCATTCTTCCCGACCATTCGTAAAATGACATACTTGGGTTTCCTTTCCTCTTCGCCGCCACCGGTACCCGATTTATGATGTCTCTTGGTTCGGGATTTTTATCGACGGCGAGTCCTGTCGTTTCTCTTTCTTCGTTACTTGGCGATGCCGGCCTCCATCAGGAATTCCTTGAATTCCAAATCTCCGTGGACGATGTCGGCCGTCAAAAAATCGCACATGGATTCAAAACAGCGTTTGATTTTGGCCGATCCCCGCGCTTCTTCGCACAGCGCCTGGACGCTCTTGGCCTGCCAGATCAATTCCTGGTGATAGACGATATGCTTATTGAGGCCCGGGTAACGGGCATGACGGAGAATTTTCTCTTCCGCCAGAAAATGCTCTTCGGCTTCTTCGACGAATTCGTCCAACAAAGCCGCGCACAACTTATAGTTTTTCTTTTGCAGGGCGTTTCGTACACGCAGCATGATGGCAATGATCTTGCGGTGATCATTGTCGATATCGGCCAAACCGATCTCATACTTGGTAAATTCAGCGATCTCGTTCATCTGACCCCGGTCTCGTTTCGCTTCGCCATTGGCCAAAATATCGCAATCAATCCTGTACGCATTGACATTAAACCATCTTGGGTTGCGTTTCCGCAAGTTCCTTGCGAACCGGTCGCATATTTTATGTCTGCGACATCCTCATCGGGCCCAGGGAAGCGCCTCCAGATCCACGTTGCCGCCGGTCAGGATCACGCCCACGGAGCGGTCCCTAAACACGTCCGGATGGGCCAGGATGACCGCGAGAGGGACGGCACAGGAGGGCTCGACAATGATCTTCATCCTTTCCCAAATCAGCCGCATGGCGGCGACGATCTGGTCCTCGGTGGCCGTCAGGATGTCGGTCACCCCCGCGCCGATAATCTCGAAGGTCAACGATCCGAGGGACGTCCGCAGTCCGTCGGCAATGGTGTCCGAGTTGCCGGTGGTGATCAGCCGCCCGGCGCGGAACGAACGCTGGGCGTCATCGGCGTTGGCGGGCTCGGCGGCGTAGACAGCGGTGCGCGGCGACGCCCCGGCACAGGCAATAGCGGTGCCGCTGATCAATCCGCCGCCACCCACCGGTGCGATCACGGCGTCCAGGTTGGCCACGTCTTCAAGTAATTCGAGCGCGGCGGTCCCCTGCCCTGCGATCACGTGAGGATCGTTATAGGGATGGACCACGGTCATGGCGGTGCGCTCCACCACTTGGCGGAGCATTTCTGTCCGCGCTTCCACACCCGGATCGCAGAACACGATTTCGGCACCATAGCCCTCCACCGCCCGGCGCTTGGCTTGCGGCGCGTTCCGGGGCATCACGACGATTGCCTTGATCCCGCGCCAAGCGGCCGCCTGGGCCAGCGCCGCGCCATGATTGCCGGATGAATGGGTCGCCACGCCGGGCCGCGCCGCCTCGCCGCTCAGCGAGAACACCGCGTTGGTGGCGCCGCGAATTTTGAAAGCACCGACTTTTTGCAGGTTCTCGCACTTGAACCACAAACGAGCACCGCTCATGCGATCCAGCGTCGCGCAGGTCAGCACCGGTGTCCGGTGGATACGCGGCCGGATGCGATCGTGGGCCGCTCGAATGTTGTCGAAGGTGGGAACCGGCAGTTCGTTCATGTGGATTAAATATCGTCAACCGCGCTCGCGGCTTCAAGAACTTCCATGGTTCTTCAAGGCTGGGCCGCGAAGCCGATTTCTCCACGTCCGAGCATCTGTTCACCTGCTCCGCCGACCTATTCCGCATGTTCCGCTACTGGCCCTAG
>CAKZLS010000445.1 GCA_937127205.1 uncultured Rhodospirillales bacterium | reverse complement strand
GGTGAAAGCCGGCAGATCAATGCGAATGGAGCGCGCGGCCGGGCCTTCGCCGATTATCAGGTCGAGCTTGAAGTCCTCCATCGCCGGATAGAGAACCTCCTCGACCACCGGCGACAGGCGGTGAATTTCGTCGATGAACAGGACGTCGCGTTCCTGCAGATTTGTGAGAATCGCCGCCAAGTCTCCCGGTTTGCCGATGACCGGACCGGATGTGGCCCGGAAACTCACCCCCATCTCGCGGGCGACGATCTGGGCGAGCGTGGTCTTGCCCAGCCCCGGAGGACCATGCAGCAGGACATGGTCCAGTGCCTCGCCGCGCTGACTGGCGGCGCTGAGAAACACGCGCAGGTTCTCGCGCAGGCGTTGCTGTCCGACGAAGGTTTCGAGGGTCGCCGGCCGGATCCCCTCCTCCGCAACGTCCTCCTCGATGGGCGCCGCCCCGACCAAGCGGCCGTCGGCCTCGATAGGGTCTAGGGACCGGGGATCGCTCACGGGACAGCGCTCCCGGTTGTCAATTCGGCGAGGCCGCCGCGGATCAAGGCCTCAACTTCCGTGGCCGCACCCAACCGGGCAGCGGCCTGGGACACGGCAGCCTTGGCCTCCAGCGGCTTGAAGCCCAAGTTGACCAGCGCGGATACCGCCTCGCCCTCGGTGGTGGCCGGAAGTGATCCGGACACGGGAACCGCCGCGGACGGTGTCGTCTGGGAAAGCGCCGGAACCTTGTCCTTCAATTCGCTGATCACCCGGGCCGCGAGCTTGGGGCCGACACCGCTGGCCCGCGTGAGCGCGGTCCGGTCCGCCGTGGCGATGGCGTGAACCAGTTCGTCGGGCCCGAGCACGGAAAGCACGGCAAGGGCCCCCTTTGCGCCGACCCCCTGCACCGTTGTCAGCAACCGGAACCAAAGCTTTTCGTCGGCATGCACAAACCCATAAAGCTGAATGGCGTCTTCGCGGACCTGGGTTTCGATCAGGAGGCTGACCGCGGCGCCGGGGGTCAACTGCGACAGGGTCTTCCCGGAACACGAAACCAGATACCCGACGCCGCCCACGTCGATCACCACCGAGCCGTCGCCGGTGGCGTCGAGCAAACCGGAGAGCTTGGCGATCACCCCGCAAGCCCCGCAATACGCCGCGTGGTTTGGCGATGATGGGCGTGACAGATTGCGACAGCCAAGGCGTCGGCGGCATCGGCCGTGGCGATGTCGGCGCACGGCAAGATCGTTCGAACCATCATCTGCACCTGTTCCTTGGCGGCATGGCCACTGCCTACAACGGATTTTTTCACCAGGTTGGGCAGGTATTCGGCAACCACGAGGCCGGCGCGCGCCGGGATCATCAGGGCAATCCCTCTCGCCTGGCCCAGCCGAAGCGTAGTCACGGCGTTCTTGTTGACGAAGGTTTCTTCAACGGCGGCCTCCACGGGTCCATAGCGTTCGATGACCTCGCCCAGTCTATCGGCCAGATGGACCAGACGCTGGGCCAAGGGCGAGGAGCGGTCGGTGCGAACGGCGCCGTCCGCCACGTGGGTCAGCCGATTATCCACCACATCAATGATGCCCCAACCGGTCGCGCCCAGTCCGGGATCAAGTCCAATGAGCCTCATGGTGCCCGTTTGTTGTGACGCCGAATGTATCCATTGATGCCGCGCATCAGGGTGATCGTTCGACAGCCGGCCATCAAGCGCTCAACCGCTCCAGGACATCGTCGGCAACGTCGAAGTTCGCAACAACCCGCTGCACATCGTCATTGTCGTCCAACACATCGAGCAGCTTGAACAGCGTCGCAGCTTGGTCCTCGCTCACCGGGACCAGCGATTGCGGCCGCCAATCCAGCCGCGATGCTTCGGGCGACCCAAAGTGCTTCTCCAGCGCGTCGCCGACGGTGCTGAGGTCATCGGGCGCGCAATAGATGTCGTGACCGGCGTCGCCGGACTCAACGTCCTCCGCGCCGGCCTCCAGCGCGGCCTCGAACATTTCCTCGGCCGTCGCCACGTCGGCTGCGTAATGTAGGAAACCGACACGGTCGAACATAAAACTAACGGCGCCGCTGTCGCCGAGGGTGCCGCCGTGCTTGCCGAACGCGGAGCGGACCTCGCTGACCGTCCGGTTGCGGTTGTCCGTCAACGCCTCGACGATCATCGCGACACTTCCCGGTCCATACCCTTCGTAGCGGACCTCTTCGTAGTTCGCATCGCCATCCTCTCCGGAGCCCCGCCGGATTGCCCGCTCCATCGTGTCCTTGGGCATGTTGGCCGTTTTGGCGGCGGCGATGGCGACACGCAGGCGCGGGTTCATCTCGGGATCCGGCATCCCCGACCGCGCCGCGACCGTCAGTTCGCGGATGATCTTGGTGAACGCCTTGGCGCGCTTCGCATCCTGCGCGCCTTTGCGATACATGATGTTCTTAAATTGTGAGTGACCCGCCATTCGTGCTGATCCGAACTCCTTCAAAAGTGACTTGGCGAAGATAACGTGGACTAACCCACTTTGTTATACCACATGTAGCGCGAGACAAGACCTCAATTGATCGGCTGACGATCAAACAGGCCTTAAGCTCAAGTATCGCGCCACTGTGGCCGTATTGGGGCGCCCGATATCGGCGGAATTCGCGCGCCGTTAAACCGGCCAGTGAGGAGAAAGGTCGCCGCCGATTCGCAAGGGGGCGACGCGGCGCGCCAATCCCGTATCGTCATCGGTCTCGAGATAGACAGCGCAGAGCGTGGCTTCGCCTTCGGCCGGCTCCAGTCTTCCCTTGGAAATCTTGCGGGTGAACCGGGCCGCCGCCTCCTCCTTCTTCATTCCGATCACGGAGTCATAGTCGCCGCACATCCCGATGTCGGTGACGTAACCCGTCCCCCCGCTCAGAACCCGGGCGTCGGCGGTGGGCACGTGGCTGTGGGTTCCCATCACCAGCGAGACCCGCCCGTCGAGGACGTGGCCCATGGCCATCTTCTCGCTGGTCGCCTCGGCATGAATGTCGACAATGATGCAGTCCACGGACCGGCCCAGCCGATGGTTGAGAAGCGCCACCTGCGCGGCCGCGAACGGATCGTCGAGGGGGTCCATGAACAACCGGCCCATCACCTGCATCACCATAACCCGCCGGCCATCGCGGGTGGCATAGGTATTCACCCCCGCCCCCGGGGTGCCCTCGGGGTAATTGAGTGGACGCAGCAAGCGCGCGTCCGAAGCGATGTGATCGACGATTTCGCGTCGGTCCCAGACGTGATTGCCGGTGGTGATGACATCCACGTCCACATCGTAGAACGCCCGGCACATGGCTTCGGTAATGCCGAACCCGTGGGCCGCGTTCTCGCCGTTAACCACGACGAAGTCGAGCTCGAGACGCTCGCGGAGGTCCGGGATATGGTTGAGGATGGCTTGACGTCCGGATTTGCCGACCACGTCGCCGCAGCAGAGAACCCTCATGATTTAACCCGCCTCAGCGACCCTTCGGTGAGGATCCAGTCCAACGGCTCATCGGTTTCATCTCGCGGAACCCGTTCGGTCCGTTGCACGGAAAAACCCACACCCACGGCTTCGACCGGTCCGTTCCGCCGCATGGACGCCAATGTCCTGTCGTAATAGCCGCCCCCTTGGCCCAACCGGAAACCGTCTTCATCGAAGGCTAGCAACGGTACCAGCAATACCTGCGGTGTGACCACCGGAGCGGACGAGGGCGGGTGCGACGTTCCGAGCGGCCCGGGTTCCAAAGCGTCAAGAACGCTCCATCTGCGGAACTCCAGCTCGGCATCGGGTGCCACAACCACCGGCAGCGCGCAGATCGCGCCGCGTTCCTCCAGACGGGCAAGAAGCGGGCGATCATCGACCTCGGTTACGATCGGCCAATAGCCGCCGACCACCGTTCCAGGCGCAACACCCAGCTCATCCAAAGCTTCCACGAAAGGCGCAATAATGTCCCGCGCCACATTCGGCCCCTCTTTCTGGTCCGCGACCAGACGCATGGCACGCATCCGTTTGCGCAGTTGTTTTTTCTGTTCCGCGATGGTCGTCATGGGGATCCGAACCAAGAGGCTGGCTCAAACGACCAGCGTGGAAATTTACGAAGTGTGATGGAGATCGGCTCAATCTTCGAACCGGACTCCCGGGAAAGGCGGTGCCACGCTGGCCGATGACCATGTGTTCCTCTCTGGCCTGCAAGAGCAGGTGGGCGCCGCATACCGGATCCACGGATCCGATAGAGACAGCTCCCTAGAGTTCACTGTTGGCCCGAGGGATGATAAGGCCTGTCGAACCGCGCAGCACCCCCCAATCAAATCTATGAGGGTTTCAAACGCTCCGCAATGTCTTCTATACGGCTCGCCAGCGCATCGAGATCGGCCGCCGCCGCTTCGTTCTGTGCATCGCGGACTTGAAGCATCTCTTGGCCTCCCGGCTCTCCGGATTGCACTCCCGCTCTCGCTTCCATCAGTTCGTCGGCAATCATGAGACTTGCCATGAGCAAAAGTCTCGCCTCTCCGATCTGGCCGGCATTTCCCGCCAGATCGCCAACCTTGGCGTTCACATAATCCGCGAGCTGGTACAAATGTGATTCCTGACCGTCGTCACAGCGAACATCATATTGTCGGCCGTTTATGCTAAGCGAGACTTGCCCCATGCTATCTACCCGCCCCCCATGTCATCTAACCGCCGAGGACCTCACGAAGCCGGGCAATGGTCGTATCCAATCGACCCATGACCGCTTCGTGGGCGTTGCGTAATACCCTGTTTTCGTCTTTCACCGCAGCCAATTCGTTGGCAAGGTGCTCGACATCTTGAGCGCCCCCATTGGACGAGGCCTCCACTGCGGCTTTCTCTAAACGAGCAACGGCATTCGACAGCCGCTCAATCCGTTGCTCCAAATCCGTTGCCATGTGCGACGCCGTTTTTGTTCACCAATTCCTGGCTTCCTCAAGGAAGGCCGAGAGCATAGGCGCGGCCCGGTAAAGCCGTCAACTCCTGTCGAAAAACGCGAAAAAGCCGTTGACGCAGGATGCCAATCCGACGATTGTGCGCCATTCATAAAATAAGACGCCACCCCACGCAAAATGGGGGTTACATGCGTTGGTCTGATCAAAATCGACGGTCAACTCATTAGCGTGAGATGCAAGTTCTGGCGTCGCATCAATTCCAAGGAGAGAACAAATGGCGGTACGGGTAGGTATTAATGGTTTTGGCCGCATCGGCCGGTTGGTCCTGCGGGCAGCAGCGGAAGCCGGTCGCAACGACGTCCAATTTGTCGCTGTAAACGACCTCGGCCCGGTGAAAACCAATGCGCATTTGCTTAACTACGACTCGGTCCACGGGACCTTCCCCGGAGAGGTCTCTTCCGACGACAACAGCATGACCGTGAACGGTCAGAAGATTCAGGTGCTGGCCGAGCGCGATCCGACCAAGTTGCCTTGGGGCGACCTTGGCGTGGACGTGGTCATGGAATGCACCGGTATTTTCTCGGCTCGCGACAAGGCTGCGGTGCACCTCGAAGCCGGCGCGTCCAAGGTCCTCGTTTCGGCTCCGTCGGCCGGCGCCGATGCCACCATCGTGTATGGCGTCAACAATGGCGCGCTGACGAAAGAGCACAAGGTGGTTTCTAACGCATCGTGCACCACCAACTGTCTCGCTCCGCCAGTCTCCGTGCTCAGCAAGGCGATCGGCGTAGAGCGCGGCTACATGACCACGATCCATGCTTACACCGGTGACCAACCGGTGCTGGACACCCTGCACTCCGACCTCCGCAGGGCGCGTGGCGCGGCGCTGTCGATGGTCCCGACCAGCACCGGCGCGGCCAAGGCCGTTGGCCTGGTGCTGCCGGAGCTTGCCGGCAAGCTCGACGGTTCGGCCATGCGGGTTCCGACCCCGAACGTCTCGGTTGTCGATCTCAAGTTCGTGTCGTCGAAGCCGACCACGAAGGAAGAAATCAACGCGATGATGAAGGACGCGGCCGAGGGTCATCTGAACGGGATCATGGGTTACAACGACGAGCCCCTGGTTTCCATCGACTTCAACCACGACCGGCGCAGCTCCATCTTCGACGCTTCCGGCACCACGGTGATCGACGGTACGCTGGTGCGTATCCTCGCCTGGTACGACAACGAGTGGGGCTTCTCCAACCGGATGTCCGACACCGCGACCTTGTGGGCCGGCCTTTAAGCCCGAACACAGTCGTGACGAATAAAGTGGGCGGGGCCAAATGGTCCCGCCCATTTTTTTGTGTGCCCGGCGCAGCGCCGCATTCGCCGCACCGTGCGGTATTCTTGGAGGGAACGCATAAAAAAGGGGCGGCGCCGAAGCACCACCCCTTGGCATAGTCACTCCTCCGGATTACAGGATGAAGTCGGTTGCCGTCCAACTGAAGGCATTGGACAAACCGTCGTCGACGACGATTTCCATCTCGGGAGCAAAGTCGAAGTCGGTACTCACCTGGATCAAGGTGTCAACGCCAGAGTTGGTGACACGCACCTGTCCGGCGCCAGTGAAGTTGTTGGTACCGATAAACGTAAACGCCTGATTGCCGGGCGCGAAAAAGGTGGTGTTGGCATCGATGGTCGAGAGATCGATGCGATCGCCCGCAGCGAAGCCCGCACCCTGGAAGTTGTCGATGTAATCTCGATTGAACAGTCCAGGCGCTGATTCACCAACCGAGTTATAATCGAAAACGTCGAAGCCGGCGCCGCCGTCAAGCACATCCCGGCCCGTACCGCCCGTGAGCGTATCGTTGTCGATACCGCCGTAGAGCCGGTCGTTCCCGCTCTGGCCATAGAGCCGGTCGTTGTCGTCTCCACCACGGAGCGTATCGTTACCCGATCCGCCGTAGAGGGTATCGTTGCCGTCGGCACCGTGGACGTTGGCACCACCGACCATCGAGTCGTTGCCGCTGCCTCCGGACAGGTAGTCGGCGCCGTTGCCGCCATCGAGCGTGTCATTGTCGATGTCGCCAAACAGCCAATCGTTGCCGTCCTGGCCGTAAAGCCTGTCGTTGTCGTCTCCGCCACGGAGCGTGTCGTTACCGGACCCGCCGTACATGGTATCATTGCCGTCGGCACCGTGGACATTGGCACCGCCGATCATCGAGTCGTTGCCGCTGCCTCCGGACATGTAGTCGGCGCCGTTGCCGCCATCGAGAGTATCGTTGTCGATTCCACCGTAAAGGCGGTCGTTGCCGTCCTGGCCGTAAAGCCTGTCGTTGTCGTCTCCGCCATGCAAGGTGTCGTTGCCCGTGCCGCCGTAAATGGTGTCGTGGTAATCGGCACCTTGTACGTTGGCACCACCGACCAAGTAGTCGTTGCCACTGCCGCCAGAGAGATAATCACCGCCGTTGCCGCCATCAAGGGTATCGTTGCCCGAGCCGCCATGAAGCGAATCGTTGCCGTCCTGGCCGTAGAGCTTGTCGTTGCCGCTGCTGCCGGAAAGGTAGTCATTTCCGGAACCGCCATCGAGGGTATCGTTGTCGATGCCGCCATAGAGGCGATCGTTACCGTCCTG
>CAKZLS010000444.1 GCA_937127205.1 uncultured Rhodospirillales bacterium | reverse complement strand
CTGACCTGCGAACCGGCCATCGAGCTGCCCATGGCCCAACGCTACTTTCTGTTTTAGGTCATGAGACGCGCCGTCGACGTTCGGTCCGCGGGCGATTGGCCACCGGCCGCCATGGTTGCCGAGGTCAGCCTCGCGTTCGATGCGCGCCATCGCCGCCGCTTTAAGATGACCGACGGGCACGGCGAACCGTTCCTCCTCGACCTGCGGCGACCCACCTTGCTCAACGACGGCGATGGACTGCTACTCGACGGCGACGGCATCATCCGGGTGCGCGCCGCCGACGAAGCCGTCGCCGATATCCGGGGCCGGACACCGGCCGATACCGCCCGCCTCGCCTGGCACATCGGCAACCGCCATACCCCGGTGCAAGTTCTCTCCGACGGCACGCTCCGCATTCGCGACGACCATGTGATCGTCGGCATGCTCGAAGGTCTGGGTGGAGAAATTATCCGTCACCGCGCCCCCTTCTCCCCCGAACCCGGCGCCTACGCCCGCGCCGAGGGCGGACACGGTCATCATCATGAGCACTAATCCGACCGCCATCCCCGAATCGGCGCTCTACCGGCTGATGACATGGCTGTCGCCGGCCTTTCCCGTGGGCGCGTTCACCTACTCTCATGGAATCGAGTACGCCGTGGAAGCCGGCTTGGTCAGCGACCGCGATTCCATCGCCCGCTGGGTCACCGACATCCTCCTCCACGGTTCCGGCAGCGTAGACGCAACCTTTGTCGGCGCCGCATGGAAAGCGGTCACAACCGGCGACGACGGCGAATTGGCGCGAATTTCAGACTACGCGGAAGCCTATCGGGGCACCGCCGAAATGGCACTGGAGAGCCGGGCGCAGGGACGCGCGTTCCTCGACGCCGTCCGGCGCGCCTGGCCGCATCCGAGGTTCGACACGTGGATGCAAGACCTGGCAGCCGCTGAACGCTCACCTGCCTACCCGGTAACGGTGGGCGTCGCCGCGGCTATCGCCGGAATCCCGCGCGACCTTTCCGTGACTGCCTATCTGCACGCATTCGCCGCCAACCTGGTGTCCGCCGGCGTCCGGCTGGTGCCGCTCGGCCAAAGCGACGGTCTCGCCGCCATGGCAACACTCGAGGCGCCGGTGCAAGCCGCCGCCAATGATGCGATGTCGCGCGACCTTGAAGACATCGGCACGGCCGTCCTCATGGTGGACTGGACGTCGATGCAACACGAAACCCAATACACGAGGCTGTATCGCTCATGACACTACCGCTCAGAATCGGAATCGGTGGACCCGTGGGATCGGGAAAGACCGCGCTGGTAGACGCTCTTTGCCGCCGGTTGCGCAAGGACTTCCAAGTCGCCGCCATCACCAACGATATTTATACCCGCGAGGACGCCGAGTTTCTCACCCGCTCCGGCGCGCTGTCGTCCGACCGCATCATGGGGGTGGAAACCGGCGGTTGCCCGCACACCGCCATCCGCGAGGACGCGTCCATCAATCTCGCTGCGGTGGACGACATGATCGCCCGCTTTCCCGATCTGGACATCATTTTCATCGAATCGGGCGGCGACAACCTGGCCGCCACCTTCTCGCCGGAACTGGCCGACATCACCATCTACGTGATTGACGTCTCCGCCGGCGACAAGATCCCGCGCAAGGGCGGTCCAGGCATTACCCGCTCGGATCTCCTGGTCATCAACAAAACCGACCTCGCGCCCCTCGTGGGCGCCAGCCTCGACGTCATGGATCGGGACGCCAAACGCATGCGCGGCCCCCGCCCCTTCGTCTTCACCAACCTCCGCGCCGGCGACGGCCTAGACGCGATCGTCGATTTCATACGCGAGAATGGCGGTTTGTAAGAACTTGGATCGAGAGGAGAAAATGGTCGGGGAGACTGGATTCGAACCAGCGACCCTCTGCTCCCAAAGCAGATGCGCTACCAGGCTGCGCTACTCCCCGACGCCTGGAAACTAGTGGCTTTCTCGATTGCCGACAAGATAGGAACACCAATGGCAACAATCCGACACTGTTCCACGGATTGTTTGCCGGCCGACAGAAATCAGGTAGTGGACTTGACCGGCCAGGAGATGCTGCGCACCCGCGAGCGTTTGTGGGTCATCCGAGCGAGAAGATCCAAGATGTCGCTAAATTTTTCGGACACCGTGAGCGCCCAGCCGTCAAACCCAGTTGCCAAATAACCGGACTTTTCGGTTTTCGCGACCTTGAGAGTGGTGGGCTTGTCGCCGTCGACGGAGATCTCCAGGACATCCTCGCCATTCAAGCCGTCGCGGCGTTGCCAGTCCCGCCAACTGGGGATCTGGTCAAAACGCTCCACGAATTCGGCGAATTCTTCGGCGGTATAACTGACGTCGGGCACAGAACGCTCCTAGCTTACACAATTCAGAGGACATCCCTTCCCGGACTCAAAACAATCTACGTCGGGGGTTGTTGTTGCGGCTGCTTAGCGCCTGACAGGATCTTATTGCGATGCAGCATCTAACACAACAAGTAGCAAAACATCGCCCAAAAATCAAGTCGGGTGGGGGATTTTCTTTTCCACCTTCAATAACCAGAGGTTTTATTCAGCTTTGCTAATTTAAAGATTTCAGCTGAAATTGCCCCATCATTTCGCGCTCGCATCAAAAATCTCATGATGAACGTGGTCCCCAGGCCGGATGTCTAGCCGCCGAGCCGTACCGGCGTTGAGCTCGAGAACCGCCTTTACCGGTTCACCCGATGAAATAGGGGATAAGGAAAACGGCTCGGTGTTGCTCGCAACACGGGCAACCCGCCCCGCTTCGTCGATAAAGAGCATATCCAGGGATATGTGCGTGTTTTTCATCCACATGGCGACCTCCCGGCTCTCACCATAATCGAACAGCATACCGGCGTCGGGAGCCAGTGTTTGCCGATGCTGAAGGCCCTGCATCCGGCGCGCGCGGGTATCGGCCACTTCCACGGAAAACATGTACTGCCCTGTCGCGGTTTCGATCGTCAGGCTGGAGCGCGGAAACACCACCTCCGGCGCATTCTCGGCAACCACCGTCTGCGGCTGCCCCAATCCGACCACCGCCAACAACACCGTCGCTAGAACTACCAGCGCGGTCCGGTGTCCCGGGATTGGGATAGGTCTGATAACCCGGTTCGGTATCGGTTTGATGTCCATTTTCTCAGTCCTTTTCTCGCAGGGCGCGCGATCCGAATTCACTCGCAATAATCGCCGACCCGCTGGTCGCGACGGAAGCGTGACAGCCACAAAGCTAAGGTTTACACCTATAAGTCTCGGGGTTTGCCCACCGTGGTGGATCCCGTTATAAGTTTTTGCATCGCACAATCAAATCAATGCGCCGACAGTGCCGGCGGATAAAAAAAGGATGAGGGAACGGCATGAGGAAAACGCTGTTTGCATTTGCGGCGGCACTCGCGGTGGCGCTGGTGCCGGCTCTGGCGATCGCGGCTAGTGCGGCAGGTGGTGACGCCCACGCCGGAGGCGCGCCGCATCTGGACGGCGCCCACCTGAGTTTGATCTGGTCACTGCCATTCGCCGGAATGCTGTTATCCATCGCCGTGTTTCCGCTGGTCGCGCCGCATTTCTGGGAGCATCATTTCGGCAAGATTTCGGCCGCCTGGATCGTGGTCGTGTTAGCGCCGTTCCTCGCGATTTTCGGATGGCAGCTGACCCTGTTCGAGGTCCTCCACCTGATGCTGCTGGAGTACCTTCCGTTCATTATTCTTCTGCTGGCGCTGTTCACCGTAGCCGGCGGTATTCATTTCGCCGGTAGCTTTCAGGGCACGCCGCTCAGCAACACCGCCTTTCTCGCCGGCGGCACATTCATTGCCAGTTGGACCGGCACCACCGGCGCGTCGATGCTCCTCATCCGCCCGGTAATGCGCGCCAACAAGGACCGCCAACACAAGGTTCATGTTATTGTTTTCTTCATTTTCCTGGTCAGTAATATCGGCGGCTCGCTTACGCCGCTGGGCGATCCCCCCTTATTCTTGGGTTTTCTCAAGGGCGTCAGCTTTTTCTGGCCCACCGTCCATATGTTCCTGCCGATGATGTTCCTGTCGCTGTTGCTGCTGGGCCTGTTCTTCGCCATGGACACCTTTCTCTATCGCAAGGAAGGCGGCCCCCAACGCCGGCTAGCCGCTCTCGAGGCGGCGCCCGAGCGGAAGACCAAAATCGGCATCAACGGCTGGCCCAACGTGGCGCTGCTCGGCGGGGTCGTCGGTGCCGTACTGATGAGCGGGCTGTGGAACCCGGGCATCGGCTTCGACGTCTATCATGTGCACGTGGAGATCCAGAATCTGCTCCGCGACCTTCTGCTTTTGCTCATCACCTGGGTGTCGTGGCGGTTCACCGACCGCGAGCACCGCCGCGCCAACGAGTTCAACTGGCATCCCATCCTCGAGGTGGCCAAGCTGTTCGCCGGCATCTTCGTCACAATCGTGCCGGTGATCGCCATTCTCAAGGCCGGCGAGAACGGCGCGCTCTCCATGGTTATCGGCGCCGTCACCGGCGAGGACGGTCAGCCGGTCAATACGGCGTACTTCTGGCTGACCGGTATTCTGTCCAGCTTCCTCGACAACGCGCCCACCTATTTGGTGTTCTTCAATGCCGCCGGTGGCGACGCCACCCAGCTGATGGGTCCGCTGTCGGGCACGCTGCTGGCCATTTCCGCGGGCGCGGTGTTTATGGGCGCCAACAGTTACATCGGCAACGCGCCGAATTTCATGGTCAAGGCCATCGCCGAGTCCTCGGGCATCCGCATGCCGAGCTTCTTCGGATATCTGGCCTGGTCGGGATTGATCCTGGTGCCACTGTTCGGATTGGTCACCTTGGTGTTTTTCCTGTGATCGGTTGACCTGTTACAGGAAGCGGATGGGAGGAGCATGCCGCGCTCTTCCCGTCCGCACTCACATCCGCCGTCACCGCCCCGAATCAGGCGAGGCAACAAACAGGGAACCGAACAATTGCGCGCCTTAACCATCGTGTTGGCAACACTGCTGCTGGCCATCGCCGGAACCGCCGTGCCCGGGCCGGTCCGCGCCCAGGAGCTGGCCATACCGGCTCCGGCCACCATCCCCAACTTCGCCGGTCTCGCCGTCGGCTTCGCGCCGGACTACATCGGCGCCAATGAGTATATCGTCGGTCCCGCCCCCTTCGCCCGCCTGGGTTGGAGCGAATGGCGCAGCGTCACCTTGGTGGGCAACCAGCTTTACGCCAACATGGTCAACCACCCGATCCTGAGAGCCGGCCCTCTCGGCCGATTGCGCTTCGGCCGCAGCGACGTCGAGGACAACGTCGTCAAGAAAATGGAAGACATCAGCGCAACCGTTGAGCTCGGCGGGTACGTCGGGGCCGAATTCATCAACGAGACGGACCCGCGGATCCGCCTGATCACCAACATCTCGGTCACCCACGACGTGGGCCAGGTCAACAACGGCCTCGTCGTCCAGGGATCGATCAACTACTGGTATCCGCTGGCGGAGTTCCTGACCCTCGGCTTGGCCACCTCGGTCAGCTATGCCAACGGCGACTGGATGGAGACCTATTTCGGCGTCGACAACGAGAATTCGCAACGGAGCGGCCTGCCCGTCTACCGCGCCGGCGGCGGGATCAAGGACGTCTGGGTCGGACCGTACTTTCTGTTCCACCTGAGCCGCGAGTGGCACGTCACCACGGGGGTTTTCTATTCCCGTCTGCTCAGCGACGCGGCCGACAGCCCGGTGGTCAAAGACCGGGGCTCCGCCAATCAGTTCATCGGCGGCGCCGGTTTCCTCTATTCCTGGTAATCGTGGTCGTCCTGGACCAGGACAATGCCGAAGCACCTCCCTACCTTCCCAGCAGGGCACCCCTTCCCCATAGATGGCCGCCCCGCCCAGGGGCCTATTGACGCATAAGTACTGGGATGGTGGTGTGGCGCATGACATAATCGGTGGCACCGCCGGCGAACAGTTGACGCAACCGCGAATGCGAGAACGCGCCCATGACCATTAGGTCGCAGCCATGCTGCTCGGCGGTGTTGAGAATTCCCTTCCCGGCTTTCTTGTTGGGCGGCAGCACCGTCGCCTTGATCCCGTGGTGTCCGAGATAGCTGGCGAGGTCGCTTCCCGGAACCTCCGCGTGCGTCTCGCTGACCGACGCCAGGACCAGCACCTCCTCGGCGTCGCGCAGAAACGACAGCGCGCCGCGGATCGCCTTGATCGCCTCGGCGGTGTTCTTCCAGGCGACGAGGATTCGCTTGCCCGCCACCTCGCCGTCCCAGTTCCACGGCACCAGCAGCATCTCGCACCCCGCCGACACCACCAGGTGATCCGCCATGTGGAACATGACCGCGTCCTCCACGTGCTCGCTCGGTTCCTGCTCCACCACCACCAGGTCGGCGAGATGGGCCCAAGGCGCCATAAGCTCTTCGACGCCGCCGTGTTCCTCGTGCCACTCCCACGACCGCAGCCCCTTGCACACCTGTTCCACCTCGGCCCTGACGGCTTCGACCCGTCCCTCTTCCGCCTTCTCGGCGTCATCGAGAAACGCCAGCGACGCGGCGCGGCCGATCATGCCGGCCGGGTAGTCGGGGTGCGGCGTGGCATAAACCACGTTGAGATGGGCGTCGAACCTCTTGGCCAGTCCCACCGACAGCCGCAACCGCGCGAGGTGGCGCTGGTCATAGGCCATGTGGACGACGATGCACTTGATGGACATGGTTCGATGTTTCCCCGGGGTCTGAGCGGCCGTTTTAGCGGCGGTGTGATTGCATTGCGGGTCCCGACGACCCGTGCTGTAGAGGGCAAAAACCCTACCGTCGCGCCTGCATAAAATCAACAGTATCCGTGGGGAATTGCAGGGCAATCGGGTGAAAGAGGAGGTGACAAGGGGTTAAAGTTCTGAATCGATGGGTGACCTCTGATTTGGCATGGGA
>CAKZLS010000443.1 GCA_937127205.1 uncultured Rhodospirillales bacterium | reverse complement strand
TGTCGTTCGAGTTGTTGCCGCGGGGGTCTTCTTGTCGCTGGCCGGTGTAGACGCCGGTGATCGCGCCGTAAAGCTCACCGCCGAGCACGTTGGCGGTGCCTGAGACGCCGAACTCGGTGAACGCCTCGAACCACACGTCGGGGTCGCTGCCGATGACCTGCTTGGAGTTGCCGAACCACGAGTTCCAGGTGCCGAAGGCCGCCGCGCCGGCGCGCAGCCGCGCATCCAGGGTGACGGTGTCATCGGCATAGATATTCATGTCGGCGGCGGCCGGCCTGATCCCCGAACCCCACAAGGCGGCAAGCACCATGGCCGCTAGCGTGATGGCACGCCGTTGGCGCGGCCCCTTCATGGCCGATCGGTTGACGTCCAACGTCAGGGAATTGAAGCCCGTTTTCGGGCTTCCAGGGTGGAGCCCGTGCGCGCATGCCCGTTGTGGGCCATGGTTTTGGTTCCCCTCTCTCACCGGAATGCCACACGAAGAAACGGCCGGTTCGGCCCATGGTTTCCGGTATTGGCCGGCGCGGCGTTCGACACCGCGCCATCACTGTCTCTCTCAATCCCTGGGTCACTTTTATACCCCAATAGGGGTATAATCAAGGGGTTGTGCGGGATGAGAGGGGTGCTTACCGGAGGTGTAGTGGGGGTGGTTGGCGAAATACCCGCCGATAAACCGGATGCTTAGCGCCGGTCCACGTCGATCGAATTCGGGCTCGGCGGTTCGATCCGTTGGCGTACCAGCGGTCCAAAATGGGCGTCCTCCCGGGCACAGACGCCGGGGGTCTTCAGGTTGCGGTACCAGAAAAAATAGAGGCCAACGGCGCTGACTAGGGTCACCGCGCCAGCGACGCTGAACTTGCCCCAGTCGTGGAATACGAAGGCCATGGCGGCGATCAGCAGCGCCACTTGGAAGGGCAGGGCGAAACCGAGCGCGATGACGTCGGTGCGCCGTTCGCGGGCAAGCGCGCGTTTGGTTTGTTCGGTGATCAGGCCCTGTGCCTGAGCATCGCGCGCGTAGCTGGACCAGAAGCCCCAGGGATTGATCTGGTGCCAGAACCGGACGAGCACGTCGCGGTCCGTGGGTTTGGTCAATAGCGACACGCCGACGCTGACCGCCAGCGCCACCAGGATGGTGCCGGTGAACGACCCGTAGAGCGGCCAGGCCAGGATCGCCTTGAAGGTGATTCCGGCGATCATGCCGGCGCCCGTTCCGAAGGCGAACCCGTAACCGTTAAGGCGCGGCCAATACCAGCGCAGAAACAGCGGCACGAACAGGCCCGCGCCCAATCCCATCGTCACGAAGCTCCAGATTACATTGATGTTGGGGATGAACGCCGCCAGTCCGACGCCGGCGACGCACAGCCCGAGGGTCGCCCAGCGCGATACCGCCACCAATCTCCGCTGCGACGCCTCGGGGTGCAGGTAGGTCTGGTAGATGTCCTTAACGATGTAGGACGCGCCGGCGTTCAGCGTGGAATCGAACGTGGACATGGCGGCGGCGATCAGGCCGACGATGACGATGCCGGTGATCCCCACCGGCAGCATTTCGCCGATGACCACCGGCAGGACGTTTTCGGGATCTTCGAGGATCAAAGCGGCGGTGTCGCCGCCACCCGCGAGAATCGCATAGCCCATGACCACCAGGCCGGCAATCATGGTCCAGCGGAACGCCGAGAGCACGATACTTTCCAGCGCCACCAGCCCGGCCTCGCGCTCGGACCGCGCGGCGAAGAAACGCTGGTCGGTATAGCCGCCGACGCCGCCCATGCCCTCGATGGTGGACCGGAGAACCCAGAGGAACACGCTGAGCCCGAAGAACATGAAGATGGCCTCCATGGTCTCCGGCGGTTGGCCGCCAAGCGCGCCTCCCATGTAGGTCGGTGTGCTCAAATCAAGGGTCATGAAACCCGCGGGCAAGGTGACCGTGGGCATCAGGTCGAAGGCGTAGGCGGTGATGAAGATCGACGTGAGCGTCATCACCACCATCTGGATCACGTCGGTGAAAACCACGCCGTACAGCCCGGACATCAGCGTATAGAACAGGCCGATCGACACCATGGCGACGATGCAGGTAAACTCCGAAAACGGCAGAAAGTAGGTAAGGAATTTACCCCCGCCCTTGGAAAAGTAGATGATCATCCCCAGTGACAGGGCGACATTGGCGACGGCGCTGAGCAGATGCGCCGCTTGGCCTTGGCGGTCGGTTCCGAACCGCAGCCGCATCCATTGCGCCGACGTCATCACCCGCGAGCGCCGCAGCCACTTGGCGAGGAACACCATGATGAAGGCGAGCGCAATGCCGACACCGCCCCGCATCTCCACCAAAAACCCCTGGTAGCCCAACGCGAACACCAGCCCGACGATGATCATCGTGCCGGCCATGTCGAAATTCGAAGACGAGTTGGACACACCGAGGATCCACCAGGGGATCTTCCTGCCGCCGAGGAAATAGTCGTCCAGCCCCTTGGACGCGGCCCGCGACAAGGCATAACCGGCCACCATGATGGCCAGCAAGAATGCCGCGATGATCAGCGCATCGACGACAGCCAGGTTGCCGAGAGTGCCCATGTTTTCCGCTCAACGCAAAAGTCCGCCCCACGGGGCGGACTTTCTCACAACCAAATCACGATGGCACGCACAACAAACCACATTGCCGAAAAACGAAACGAATAGCCGTCTCTCGCGCAGTCGCGTGATTGATCGCTGGTCGCTTGCTACTTGCGAAGCGTCTTCTGGAACATCCGCTCGGCTCTTTCCGCCGCGGCATTGGCCGCCGCCGCCGCGTTGCGGGCTTCCGCCGCCGCCGCCGCCGCGTTGTTCGATGCCTGCAAGGACATTTCCTGAGCTTTTACCGATTCGGCCTTGGTGGCCCGAACCTCGTCCCTAAGTTGCGCGATATCGCTGCGCAATGCGTCGACGTCGCCTTGCGACGCGCACGCGCCGACAGCCAACGTGGCGGCCACGACCGCAAACGGAACGGCTCTCTTCAAAGCCAATTTCATACTATCCTCCGCATTCACTTCCTGGTTCGGCAGGTACCGTCGCGCGGCAAAACGGTCGCCGCGTTACCCCTCCTTTAAAAAGACCGATGGCGGAAATCAAGCTTTGCGTCCCGGCGCGGTAGATGCGTGGCCGCGTTTGAGCCGATTCAAGGAAATTTTTCAGGGCCGAATCTCAATGGGGGTGCCGTCGGGAACGTTATTCCAGATTTCATCCATTTCCCGATTGGTGACCGCGATGCAACCCTCGGTCCAGTCGAGGCCGCGGCCGTTAAACCCGATATTCTGCAGGTGATTCGGTTCCCCATGGATCATGATGGCCCCACCGGGGGACACGCCCATGGCGCGGGCGCGCGCTTTGTCGGCCTCGTTGGGATACGAGACATGCATGGACCGGTAAAATTTGCTTCGGGGGTTCCGCGTATCGAGCACGTACCAGCCTTCCGGGGTCTTGCCGTCCCCTTGCCTGACTTTCTTGCCCGAGGGTGTACGTCCCAGGGAAATCTGATAGGTGCGCAGGATCTGGCCGCGGCGCAGCAAGTGCATGCGGCGCTTGGACTTGAGGACCAGCACCTTGTCCACTTGGAACGATCGGAAAACGTCGGCGCGCACTTCGGCGCGCGATTGAGACGGATGGGTAAGGCACGCGGCCAAAACCAAGACACCCAGCAAACCGAAAAATGTAAATCTCAGCACGGATTTTCCCCGAACCAATTGTACCTACGTTAGTCTTATTACCTTGGCGGTGAAATCAAGAGCAGCAATTCCCTTGCACGCCATATTCAAGCAAATGTGACCCTGCGAACGCCAATTTGGCTTCGGCGGCGTTCAATGCGGCGGATCGGACGCGCGATTGCCGCCGAATCGTGTCATTAAATCGTGGCTATCTCCAGCGCCCGGCAATCGTCTAGTTTATAGGGATATGGCTCTAAAATTTTGTAAACGGAAATATCGGCTGTGAGCATCCGAAATCTCGATTTCGTCTTCAAACCCCGGTCCGTGGCGCTGATTGGCGCAAGCAAGAAGGTTTCTTCGGTGGGTGCCGTCCTCGCCCATAATCTATTCAATTCCGGCTTCGACGGCCCGATCATGCCGGTCAATCCCAAGCATGACGCCATCGAGGGCGTGCTGACGTACCGCGATATCGATGCGCTGCCGATGACCCCCGATCTGGCGGTGATCGCCACGCCGCCGCCGACGGTTCCGGGCTTGATTGCGGCTCTCGGCGCGCGCGGCACCAAGGCGGCGGTGGTCATTACGGCGGGTTTCGGGGCGGGACACGACGGCAGCGGTGGTTCGCTTCGACAGGCAATGCTGGACGCGGCGCGACCCCACACACTGCGAATTGTCGGGCCCAACTGTTTAGGCATCATGGTGCCTCACGTCGGATTGAATCCGAGTTTCGCGCATATCCAGCCGGGGCAGGGCAACCTCGCCTTCGTCGCTCAATCGGGAGCGGTGGTGACGGCTGTGCTCGACTGGGCGACGGCGCGCGGCATCGGGTTTTCGCACTTCGTGTCGCTCGGCGACATGAGCGACATAGATTTTGGCGACATGCTGGACTACTTGGCGAGCGAGCCCAAGGTCCGGGGTATCCTTCTCTACATCGAAGGAGTCACCCACGCTCGGAAGTTCATGTCGGCGGCGCGGGCGGCGGCACGGATCAAGCCGGTCATCGTGGTCAAATCCGGACGCCATCCTGAGGCGGCCAAGGCAGCGACCTCGCACACCGGCGCACTGGCGGGGCGCGACGCCGTTTACGACGCCGCCTTTCGCCGCGCCGGCATGCTGCGGGTCATGGATTTCGGAGGGTTGTTCGGTGCCGTGGAGACCCTCGCTCACCGGCAGGCCGCGAAGGGCGACAGGCTTGCCATCCTGACCAACGGCGGCGGGGTCGGCGTCATGGCCACCGACGCGTTGATGGATTTCGGCGGCCAGCTCGCCGAGCTCTCCGAGGACACGATCGAAGCACTCAACGCCGTGCTGCCGCCCACATGGTCTCATGCCAACCCGGTGGACATCATCGGCGACGCGCCGGGTGAACGCTATGGTAAGGCGTTGGAGGTCCTGCTCAAGGATCCCGGCGCCGACGCGGTCCTCGTACTCAACTGCCCGGCGGCCGTCGCGTCCGGAACCGACGCCGCTCAAGCCGTTATCAATGCCGTGGGCGGGGCCAACCGCTGCGTCTTGACCTGCTGGCTCGGCGAGGACGCGGCGCGGGAGCCGCGCCGATTGTTCTCCGAGTACGGTTTATCGACGTACTTTACGCCGGAGCGGTCGGTGCGGGCGTTCATCGATATGGTCAACTATCGGCGGAACCAGGAATCGCTGACGCAGATTCCGGACTCCATTCCCGAGGAGTTTTCGCCCAACGTCGAGGCCGCGCGCGCCCTTATTGACGGAGCTCTCGAAGAAGGCCGGGAGTGGTTGACCGAGCCGGAAGCCAAGGCCGTGCTGCAAGCCTACGCCATTCCCGTAGCCGCCACGACCATCGCCAAGGATCCGGAGGAGGCGGCCCGGCAGGCGGATGAGCTTGGCGGCCCGGTGGCCTTGAAGATCTTGTCTCGGGATATCTCCCATAAGTCCGACGTAGGCGGCGTCGCTCTCGACCTGCGCTCGCCGGCGGCCGTGCGCGAGGCCGCGGAGGCGATGCTCGGTCGCGTTCGAGAGAAGATACCGGACGCGCGGGTGGAGGGCTTTGCGGTCCAGCCCATGGTGAAGAGGCCGGACGCCTTTGAGCTGATCGTCGGCGTCATCGACGATCACCAGTTCGGTCCGGTCATCCTGTTCGGCCACGGCGGCACCGCGGTGGAGATCATGGCGGATACGGCACTGGCGCTGCCGCCGCTCAACATGCACCTGGCCCGGGAGGCTATTTCCCGGACCCGCGTATCGCGGCTGCTCGGGGGCTATCGTGCGACGCCGGCCGCGGCGCTGGATAGCCGCGGCGCGATGCTCGCGGAAGTGCTGGTC
>CAKZLS010000442.1 GCA_937127205.1 uncultured Rhodospirillales bacterium | reverse complement strand
AAGGTCGGCGCGGAAGTCAGCGTCACATTCGAAAGCGAGTCCGCGGGCTTCCACAATACCTTCGGTTACTTCATCGAAGGCACCGATGAGGCCGGGATCATCTTCGCCGATTTGGACGAAACCACCCTGGCCCCCGGCACCGTGGAGACCCTCGATCTCACTGCCATCCCATACGAAAAGCTGGAATTCTTCCTCATACCCGACGGCGCGACCAAGAATGCCGGTCTGTTTTCGGATCTGGATGCCATCGATCTCGCCGTCGAGACGGTGAACGGCGTTCTTCAAGCCCGCGACCAGACGACGGGGACGGTGCTGGAGGGATCCGTCAATCCGGTCTATATGCCAGCGACCCCGGACAATCCAGCGGCCATCCGCCACGCCCTCAAGATTGGCGACTTGGACGACTACGCCCTAGGCTGGGAAGACCTGCCGGGCGTCGGCATCGCGGATTACGACGATGCCGCGATTAGCGTCGCAATTACACCGGACACCGTACCGGATACCGTTCTGGTCTGACCGAAAACGGTGGCGGCCCTCGCCTAAAATCGAGGCCGCCTGTTCTCCCTCGAAACGAAAGCATCAGCGACGACGCCGGATCCGCATAGAACTTCCGGAGCAGGTAGCCGCAAAAGATTGGGTCGGCGCGTTTTCGCCTGCCACTTGATCGCCGGGGCATGCGGATGGGGTCCTTGGCGTCAGCGATGCGAGGGGCACCCGCGCAAGTAACGATTCCGGACTTTTCTTTAATTAATAATAATTCGCACCATATTAAAGTATTATTGAAACCTAATAGACGAAATTACTTTGCATTGCTCAAAACTGGTAGTAGCATTTTCCCTTAGAGGGGAGGCGTTGCAACCCAAACGGCGGAATAGCCTCCCATGAACGCCAACAATTTTTGCGGCATGTGCGGTCGTGCGGCTTGCGTGCTGGCGGGACCCTAGCTCGAGGTCGCACACAACCGGGACCGTGCGTTTCGCAGAAGGGGGAACGTCATGGTCAACGACAATTTTCTTTCCGACATCACAGGTAACATCGACCACAGCGACGTGTTAGGCGGACAAACCGCTGCGCTCGAGGTTGCCAATGACACTGCGCCGGAAACCGACGATTGCGCTGGTCCAGTCTCCGTTAATGTCACATTCAAAAGCGAATCCGCTGCTTTCCGCAATACCTTCGGTTATTTCCTCAAGGATACCGGAAAGGCGGAAATCATCTTCGCCGACATGGACGAAACCACTCTGCCGTCCGGCGCCATGGAGTCCTTCGGCCTAACGGCCGAACAGTACGAACAGGTACAGTTTTTCCTCATCCCCGACGGGGCGAGAAAAAATGCCGGGCTATTCTCGGACCTGGACGCCATCGATCTGGTGGTCGAGGAGGTAGGCGGTGTCCTGCAGGCCCGGGACCTCACCACCGACACGGTGCTGGAGGGTCATGTCAATTCGGTTTATGTACCCGAACTGGAGGGCAACCCCGACGACACCCTGCACGCCCAGCGGATTGGCGACGCGGAGAACTTCGAGCTCCGATGGGAGGACCTGCCGGGCGGCGGCGACAAGGACTACAACGACGCCATCATCCAGGTCGAAATCACGCCGGATGAAATGCCAACGCTATTGTCGATCGCACCCTCGGACGCCGACAAGCCGGAGGGTACGGACACCAGCACCGGTTTCACCTTCGCCATCACCCGCACGGGCAACCTCTGCGTCGAGAGCACGGTGACGTGGACGGCCATGGGTTCGACGGCCGAGGTTCCCGACGCCGCCGATGCAGAAGACTTCATCGGCGCGGGATTCCCCACGGGGACCGTCACCTTCGCCGCCAAGGAGAGCACCAAGACAATCACCGTCGACGTCGATGCCGACGACATTCCGGAGCCTGACGAGGGCTTCAAAGTGGTTCTGTCCGGCGCCGCCGTCGCCACCATCGACACGGACAACGCCAGTGCCGAGGGCGTCATCAGGAATGATGATGTGCCGCCTGTTATCAATCCGGTTATTTCCATCGCCCCCGACGACGCCGACAAAAACGAAGGCACCGACACCGAAACGCCATTCACGTTCACCATCACCCGAACGGGCGATTTCAGCGGCGAAAGCACGGTCATGTGGTCAGCGATGGGTTCGCCGTCCGAGGTTCCCGACGCCGCCAACGCCGACGACTTCATCGGCGCGGCGTTCCCCACGGGCACAGTGACTTTCCTGGCCGACGAGAGCACCAAGACCATCACCCTCGACGTCGATGCCGACGACATTCCGGAGAACGACGAAGGCCTTAAGGTGGTTCTGTCCGACGCCACCGGCGCCACCATCGACACGGAGAACTCCAGCGCCGAGGGCGTGATTAGGAATGATGACGCTGCACCGGATCCGGTAATTTCCATTGATGCAACGATGGCCGACCAGGACGAAGGCGACACAGGCGCGACGGAGTTCAGCTTCACTGTCACCCGGGCTGGCGGGGACTTGTCGGGAACGAGTTCGGTGGACGTGGCGTTTGGCGCCGGCGATACCGACGCCGCTGATTTCGTCGGCGGTCTTCCGACAACGCAAACGGTTACTTTCGTTGCCGACGAGACGGAGAAGACAGTAATCATCCCGGTCTCCGGCGACACCGATGTGGAACTGGACGAGACGTTCAGCCTGACCCTGCAAAACGCCACTGGCGCCATCATTAACACAGACAATGCCAGTGCCGACGGCGTCATTCGCAACGACGACGGTAGAGAAGACATCATTGTCTGGCAAAATGGTCTCGGTTCCTCAAGTGGTATTGAGATCGGCACGCCGGAAGCTCCGACGAGCTTCACGATCGGTACGGACGCGAGCACGCCGTCAGGCGATGTTTGGTCGGCAGAAGGCGCCACGGACGCCTGGAGTAATCCCGAAAATTGGCAGGATTTATCGCCGCCTACAGACAGTGATTCGGCGATCTTCACCGATCTCGGCGCCGGCGGCACTAATCTTGTCGATGAGAATTTTGCGATTGCGTCCTTGCACTACACGGCTGCGGGCGCGCATGTCACCGACCTCAACGATGATCTGAATACGGCCGCAGACGAAGGAAGCTTGTTGCAGGTTACTGGCCCAGCGAGAGTCGGCATTGATAATCCCGAGAACACGGGCTCCTTGAGGGTGCAGGATGCCCACGTCGACGCGTTTGTTAGCGAACTTTCGGTTGGCGCCAAGAATTTGAGCACAAGTTCAGACTCCATCAGAGGTATCTTGACAGTTGCTGGAGTGTCGACCCTCGACATGCTCAGCGCCACCGGCGACGTGTTCATCGGCACAAACCGCACCAACGCGGACACCGCCAGCGGCGAGCTAAATGCCTTGGAGAGCGCGGCGACGGTCAACATCGACGTGGACGACTTCATGGTCGCCCGCGCCGTTGGCACCGGTGTGGCCGAGGGTACGCTGCGTTGGAACCAGCAAGAAGCGATCCACGCCAACGAGGTGTACTTCGGTCGCGGCTCCAACGCGGTATCGACCCTCGACGTTCCCGCCGGCGGCACCCTGCGCCTCGGCACCGAGGCCGATCGCATCG
>CAKZLS010000441.1 GCA_937127205.1 uncultured Rhodospirillales bacterium | reverse complement strand
CCCCATGCACAGTAGAAATGCGCCTGTGAAGCGTTCCAACAACCGCTGCGCCGCCCTAATACCAACGGTCGTTGGTATAATGCCTTCCTCTCACTTCATTCCGGTCTGGGTCAGCCGCCACGGCGGCACGGGGGTGAATTTCTCGGCGAGGAAATCCACCAAGGCCCGCACCTTGGGCGACAGATGCCGCCGATGGGGATAGACCACGTAGATCGGCAGGCGGACGAACCGGTGGCAATGGGCCAGAAGCGGCACCAGCCGCCCCGTGCGGATATCCGGCGCGACCCGGTATTCGGCCATATGGGCGATCCCGAGACCGGCAAGCACGATCTCGTGCAGCGCCTCGCCGTTATTGACCTCGAGATTGCCATGAACGCGAACGCTGTAGGGCCCGCCCGGACCCTCGAACGGCCAATCGTTCAACGCCCCGGGATTGCCGATCCAGGTGATGCAGTTGTGGTGTTCGAGATCGCCGGGCGTGCGCGGCGCCCCATGCCGCTCGAGATAGGCCGGTGTCGCGCAGATGGTGCGGTGATCCTCGGCCAGCAGCCGGGAAATCAGCGAAGAGTCGCCCAGCTCGCCGGTGCGGATGCCCACGTCGACCCCCTCCTCCACCAGATCGACAATACGGTCGGAAACGCTGAGCTCGACGTGCACTTCCGGGAACCGTCCCAGAAACTCGGGCAACAGGGGCGCGATTTGATTGGTGGCAAAGGCGGCGGCAGCCGTCACCCGGAGCCGTCCGCGGGGCGCCGCGTGCAACCGGGTCACGGCCTGCTCCGCCTCCTCGATTTCGTCGAGAATACGACTACTACGCTCGTAGAAGGCTTCGCCCTCGTCGGTCATACTCAGCCGACGGGTCGTGCGGTTGAGAAGCCGCGCACCTAGCCGATCTTCAAGCCGTGAAATCAACTTACTGACTGCCGACGGCGTCAGGCTCAACTCCCGTGCGGCCGCGGAAAACCCGCCAGCGTCCACGACCCGAACGAAAACTCCCATTTCTCCCGGCGCGTCCATGCCAAGCGTCCGTCATTAGTGAAATTAAATCACATATGTTATGCCATATCTATGGATTATCGTCGAGCGCTTCATGAACTAGAATGCGCACACATTCGAGCATGAATGCACCAGATCATTCAAAGGACCCGGCCATGAACAACACATTTGAACATCCGACCAAGGAAGAAATGGACCTGTACGTGCGTCGCGCCCGCCATGCCCGCAGTCAAGCGTTTGCCGACACCGGCCATTGGCTCAGCGTTAAAATCCGCGCCGTCTTCGATGCCATCGCTCACCCAGGCCACGGCACCCCGCACGGCCCCGCGACCGCCTAATTTAGCGCGCGGCAAATTCGCTTAGCTTTCCGCGAGAAAGCCTCGCACGGTCTCCAAAAATTTTTCCGGCTGCTCGGCGTGAACGCGGTGGCCAGCGTCGGGGATGGCGACAAACTCGGCGGCTGGGAACAGGGTGCGGATCTTGCCGTGATAGCCGGGGCGGATGTAGTCGGAGTCGCCGCCGCTCACGAATAGTGACGGACCAATGTATTCGAGGCCGGTGACATCGGGAAAGCCGGTGAGTTGTTCCATGGCATTGGCGATGGCGTTGAGATTGATCCGCCAAGCGTAGCCGCCGTCGCGGCTAACCAAATTCTGTAACAGGAACGTTCTAAGCGGCGCGTCGAAGATGGACCGCGCGAGCCTTTCGTCGGCATCGGCGCGGCTGGTCACGGCCGACACGTCAACGCCGCGCATGGCCTGAACCTCGGGGAGGTAGGTGTGGGCGTAATCGAAGGGCGCGATATCTACCACAACCACTTTGTCCAGGTGCTGACCATAGAGCAGCGCGAACAGCATGGCCACCTTGCCACCGACGCTGTGGCCAATCATCGACGAACGTTCGATCCCCTGGGCGTCGAGGAACACGCGAAGGTCGTCGATCATCTCCGAGAACGACATGGTGGCGGCATGACCGGATTCGCCATGGTTGCGAAGGTCAACGGCATAGACGTGGTGGCTGTCGGCAAGCTTCTCGGCGATGGTTCGCCAATTGCGGGCCGAGCCGAACAACCCATGCATGATAACCAGCGGCGGACCGTCACCGTATTCGCTGAACGCGAGATCGACGCTCATATCGGTGGCCCGACCCGCTACTTTTTCTTCTTCGGCATGTAAAGGTCGGTGATGGTGCCCTCAAAGGCCTCGGCCGAGAATCCAATGGTTTCCGACAGGGTCGGATGGGGATGAATGGTCAGGCCGATGTCGGTGGCGTCACACCCCATCTCGATGGCCAACGCCGCCTCGGCAATGAGATCACCGGCGTTGGGCCCGACGATGCCGGCGCCGATCAGCATGTCCGTTTCCTCGTCGAACAGAAGCTTGGTCATCCCTTCGTCTCGGCTGAGCGCCAAGCTGCGGCCGCTGGCGGCCCAGGGGAACACGCCCTTACCGTACTTGATCTTCTTCTCCTTGGCCTCGATCTCGGTCAAGCCCACCCAGGCCACCTCGGGATCGGTATAGGCAACGGACGGGATTACTTTAGCATCGAAACTGCTCTTGAGACCGGCGGCCACTTCCGCCGCCACGTCGACGGCGTCGGGCAGGCGCGACTGCGGCAGGTCGGTCCACAGGATGTCCTC
>CAKZLS010000440.1 GCA_937127205.1 uncultured Rhodospirillales bacterium | reverse complement strand
GTTGGCAAGGGACGTGAATTTGAGATCTTCGTTCCGCCAGAAAAGGTATTTCAGTGGATCGAACTGGTGGCTCTCGATCCGATCGGCGATATCCGCTTCCATGGGGCCGATATCGGCGGTGGTTCCGAACGTACCGTCGTTCATGTGCCGGCCCGCGCGGCCGGCGATTTGCGCCAGTTCGGAGGGCGTCAATTTACGCGGCGCGCGGCCGTCGAATTTTCGGGTGGCGGCGAATGCAACATGATCCACTTTCATATTGAGGCCCATCCCGATGGCGTCGGTCGCCACCAGGTAATCCACCTCCCCGGCCTGGTACATGGCGACCTGGGCGTTGCGGGTGCGCGGACTGAGCGCACCCAACACAATCGCCGCGCCGCCGCGCTGGCGGCGGATCAACTCGGCGATGGCATAAACGTCGGCGATGCTGAAGCCGACCACGGCGCTGCGCGGCGGCAGACGGGAAATCTTGGTTTGACCGTTATAGCGCAGGGTAGAAAACCGCGGCCGGCTCATGAATTCCGCTTCGGGAACCAGGCGGCGGAGCAATCCCCGAATGGTCTCCGCGCCCATGAACATGGTTTCCAGCGTGCCGCGAGCGCTCAGCAAACGATCGGTGAATACGTGCCCGCGGTCCGGATCCGCGCACATCTGGATTTCGTCGATACCGAGAAAAGCGACCCGCCGGCTCAACGGCATGGATTCGACCGTACACATAAAGTACCGGGCATCGGGCGGGATGATTTTCTCCTCGCCGGTAATCAATGCGACTTGGCGCGGACCCTTGATGCTGACCGCCCGATCGTAGTTTTCCCGGGCAAGAAGCCGCAGGGGAAATCCGATCATGCCCGACTCGAAGCCCAGCATGCGCTCCATGGCGAGGTGGGTTTTTCCCGTATTGGTCGGCCCCAGAACCGCCACGACACGAGAGGGACTTCCCTGCGGCTGGGTGTTGATCTGCATGCTCCGTACTTTGCCTCTTTAGGACGGGAAAGCAAGAGATGACAGCGTTACCGGCTCCGGCTAATTCACCGATGGCGACGGTGCGCCGGCGGATGCGCGGATATCCGCAATGCGCGTCTCCAATTCCGCCGCGTCCTCAACGCGGCCGGTCTCGCGCAGGACGACCGCCAGCTTCTGCAGCGTCGTGGCCAAGCCGGGATTTTCCGGACCAAACCGCTTTTCCTGGATCGCCAACGCGCGCCGGAGGAGCGGTTCGGCGTCTTGGTAGCGTCTTTCGTCAATGTTGAGCACGGCGAGCTTGTTGAGGCTGGTGGCGACCTGCGGGTGATTGGGGCCAAGGTTGGTCTCGAAGATGGCTTGGGCGCGCATATACAGCGGCCGGGCCGAATCGTATGCGCCCTGGACGCGTTGCAGATCCGCCATGTTTGTCAGACTGATCGCGACGCTGGCATGGTTGGGACCGAATGCGTCCTCGAGGATAGCCAACGCTTGCCTCTGCGCAACCTCTGCCCGATCGTAGCGCTCCTGAGCCCGATACAGAGCCGCCAGGTTGTTGAGGCTCATGGCGACATTCGGGTGGTCTTCGGTAAGCAAATTGCTCCACGTGGCGATGGCGCGCCGGTACATCGGCTCGGCTTCATCGTAGCGGCCCTGCGACTGATAGATCAGCGCGAGATAGTTCAGGGTGTAGGGAAGGTGCGGGTCTCCGGGACCAATATTCTGTGCCTCTTCGAGCGCGTCGTTGACCCGCTGTTCGGCTTCCTTGTCATTGCCACGCTCATGGGCCGCCCGCGCCGCCTCCATATGGTCTCTCCAAGTGTCGGCGTGAACCGCCGCCGGCCCGAACGCGAACACCAGCCACAGTGGAATAAGAGCCAGGTTTTTTGCAGACATGAAGAGCATCGTACCTTTAACCGAAAATACCGTCTTCGCGGTGACGGCGGTGTCAGGGCCCATCGACCATCGGAACGAAGGCGACAGGCAACTTGCGTTGTTTGTCGAGGGTTCCATCTTCTTGTTTTACGCACCGATATAGTGTCTGGGTCTCGCCCGGGAAGCCCACGGGAACCACCATGCGCCCCCCGATCTTCAGCTGATCCACCAGCGCCATCGGAATTTGCGGCGGCGCCGACGTAATCATGACGGCGTCGAATGGAGCGGCCTCCGGCCAGCCCTCGTAGCCATTGCCGATCCGTGTTTCGATATTGTCGTAACCCAATTCACGGAGGCGGATCGCCGCTTCTTCGCCCAGTTCCCGGACGATCTCGATGGAATAAATCCGCCCGGCGACTTCGGCCAGGACAGCGGCCTGATAGCCGCAACCGGTTCCCACCTCGAGCACCCTGTCGCTCGGCCCCACATCCAGCAGATCGGTCATGACCGCGACGATGTAGGGCTGAGAGATGGTTTGACCATGACCGATGGGGAGCGGCCTGTTGACATAGGCCTGATCCCGGTCTCCCGGCAATACGAACTCGTGCCGCGGCACCTTGGCCATGGCCGCCATGACCCGGGGGGAATACTGTGCGCGCCCGGTCCAGTTCTGCGTTTCACGGGCTTCGGTTTCGATCTCTTCGATCAATCGCCGCCGTGCCTCGGCGAAGCTATCGTCGTTCATGATCATCGGGTCCCGGTTCGTAGCGGCATTATGGCACACCCTTCAAACGTCTTTGGCCACGGGGGTTGCGATTGGCGAGAACGCCCCACATATCACCGCCCGAACAGACCACTATGCAAACTCCAATGGGGGATGACGCGACACCATGACGCAAGAGACGTTCACATTCCAAACAGAAGTCAGCAAACTCCTCGATATCGTTGCTCACTCTCTCTACACCCACAAGGAAATCTTCCTCCGCGAGCTCATATCAAATGCCTCCGACGCATGCGACCGTTTGCGCTATTTGGCGTTGACCGAACCCGACCTTATCGCGGGCGACAACGATTTCAAGATCCGGCTGTTGGCCGACAAGGACGCCAAGACGCTCAGCATCGTCGATAACGGCATTGGTCTCGACCGGCAGGATCTGGTGGATACGCTGGGCACCATCGCGCGGTCGGGCACCCAGAACTTCGCCGCACAGCTCACCGGTGACTCGAAAAAAGACGTAGCCCTCATCGGCCAGTTCGGCGTTGGCTTCTATTCGGCGTTCATGGTCGCCGACAAGGTCGACGTGCTGACACGCAAGGCCGGCGACGATCAGGCTTGGCTGTGGAGTTC
>CAKZLS010000439.1 GCA_937127205.1 uncultured Rhodospirillales bacterium | reverse complement strand
AAACAATGGCGAGAATAGCGGCGGCAATAACAGTATTTCGCATGCGTGCGGCCTCCTATTCCGCGGGCGCTGATTGGGTTTCGCCGACCGGTGATTTGGTCACCGGAGCGCTGATGCTGGCGGGCAAAGGCTTTGGTTTCTCAAAGTAGCCAAGCAGCGGCAAAATCACCAGGAAATGCGCGAAATAGTAAGCAGTCGCAGCTTGACCGATGGGGATGTAGATTCCTTCAGCCGGTTTTCCACCGACGTAGCCAAGCAAGATGCAAGTCGCGACAAAGATCCAGAAAAACTGCTTGTAGAGCGGCCTAAACCGCGCGCTCCGAACCGGCGAGCGATCCAGCCACGGTAGGAACAGGAGGATCAAAACAGACGCAAACATCGCAATCACGCCCGCCAACTTCGCCGACATCAGCCAAGATATTGGCCAGAACAAGATGTAGTCAGGCGTGAACGCTCGCAGGATGGCGTAAAATGGCAGAAAATACCATTCCGGCACAATGTGGGGCGGTGTCTGCAGTGGGTTGGCCTCGATATAGTTGTCGGGATGGCCGAAGAGGTCGGGGTAGAAGAACACGAAGAACAGGAAGAAGATGAAAAAGGCGCCCAGCCCGAATGCATCCTTGGCGGTGTAATAGGGCGTGAAAGGGATGGTGTCCTGCGGCCCCTGGATGTCGATACCTAGCGGATTGTTGGATTTCTTCACATGCAGCGCCCAAAGGTGGAGGAACACGAGACCAAAAATCAGAAACGGCAGCAGGTAGTGGAGCGCAAAGAAGCGGGTCAGAGTTGCATTGTCCACCGAGAAACCGCCCCATAGCCAAACCACCAGATCCTCGCCAACTATAGGGACGGCGGAAAACAGATTGGTGATAACCGTGGCGCCCCAGAAGCTCATTTGTCCCCAGGGAAGCACGTAGCCCATGAACGCTGTGGCCATCATGGCCAGCAGAATAACGACGCCGAGCATCCATAGAACCTCGCGGGGCGCCTTGTAGGAGCCGTAGTAGAGGCCGCGAAACATATGAATATAGACGACGATAAAGAACATCGAGGCGCCGTTCATGTGCAGGTTACGCATCAACCAGCCGTAATTAACGTCGCGATTGATGCGTTCGATGCTCGCGAATGCGTAGTCAACGTGCGCGGTATAGTGCATCGCGAGGAACACACCGGTGGCGATCATGAGGATCAGCACGATTCCGGCCAGCGACCCGAAGTTCCACCAATAGTTCAAATTCTTCGGCGTCGGATAGTCGACCAACTCCGAATTCATCATCGAAAAGATCGGGAGGCGTTCGTCTACCCACGCCACCACAGGGTTGTTCCACGTTTTTGCCGCCATGGGTGCGCTCCTCAGCCGATCATGATCGTTGATTCGTCGGTGAATTCGTAAGGGGGTACCGGCAAGTTCAACGGCGCCGGCCCCTTTCGTATTCTCCCAGATGTGTCGTAATGCGAGCCGTGGCAAGGACAGAACCACCCGCCAAACTCGCCCTTGGGTTCGCTCGGCTTTTGACCGAGGGGGATGCAGCCGAGATGCGTGCAAACCCCAATGATCACCAACCACTCCGGTTTTTCAATTCTCGCCTCGTCCGCCTGGGGGTCCGGCAAGTCGTCAAGTGGAACTTCCTCGGCTTCCGTGATTTCCGTCTCGGTGCGATGGCGAATGAACACCGGCTTGCCGCGCCACATCACGGTAATGGCTTGTCCGACTTCGATGGCGGAGATGTCGACCCCGGTGCTTGCCAGGGCCAGCGTGTCCGCGGCCGGGTTCATGCTATCGACAAACGGCCAAACCGCTAGAACGACACCTATGGCGCCGACGGCGCCGGTCGTCATGAGCAGAAAATCGCGGCGCGTTTCTCCGTCCTCCACATGTCCTGGAGAAGTCGATGCCGTTTCAGCCATGGGAATTCCTTTCTTAAGTCTTTGCGAACGGGCGGACGCGAAGTTACCACCCGTGCCAGCCTAAAACATGCGGTCGGCGCAAAAATGATGCGGTGCACAATAACCGGATTTTTCGCCCGAAATCAACGTCGGAAACATTTTCTGAAAGACAATGAGCGTGTTGTGTTCCCTTCCTCGCAGACCCCCTCTACTTCCGCGTGCAGCTGCGGATGCCAACAGTGCCTACGCCGGGTATATTATATCGGCAACAAAACGGAATCACCTTATATGTTGCTATTCGTTTCCCTTTTTTCCCAATGTTGATTAACAATGCGCGTTGCCCTGTACGAGCCCGATATCCCGCAGAACACCGGCACCATCATGCGCATGGCTGCTTGCTTGGGCGTTGCCGTGGACCTGATCGAGCCCTGCGGATTCGTCATGGATGACCGGCGATTCCGCCGTGCCGGCATGGACTATCTTGATATGCTGGAGATGGAACGGCATTCCTCGTGGAGTGTATTTGAGGACGCTCGGGCGCGGGCGGTCGCTGGCCGATTGGTGTTGCTCACCACCCGGGCCGAAATCCCGTACACGAGGTTTCGCTTCCTCCCCAGAGACACGCTTTTGGTAGGCAGCGAGAGCAGCGGCGTTCCAGAAGCGGTCCATGCCGTGGCCGACGCGCGGGTGATCGTGCCCATGACCCCGGGCAGTCGCTCGCTCAACGTTGCAGTCGCCGCGGCTATGGTGTTGGGGGAGGCCCTTCGTCAAACAGGTGGTTTGGAGAGTGCCGCCCCATGAGCGGTTTCGATGACACGCATAAGCAACGCGCGGCTGAGTGGTTCGAGTTGCTGCGCGACCGGCTTGTGGCCGCTTTAGAGGCGATCGAGGATGACGGGTTCGGGGAATGGCCCGCAGGCCGTTTCGCGTTCACCCCTTGGCAACGCGAGGGCGGCGGTGGCGGAACGATGGCGCTCATGCACGGCCGGGTTCTCGAAAAGGCGGGGGTCAACGTCTCTACCGTTGAGGGCGAGTTCGGCGAGGAACTGCGCGGCCGAGTCCCGGGTGCCGTCGAGGACCCGCGGTTTTGGGCCTCGGGGATATCGGTCGTCGTGCACCCCCGCTCGCCGTTGGTTCCGGCGGCACACATGAATACACGGATGCTGATAACTTCGCACG
>CAKZLS010000438.1 GCA_937127205.1 uncultured Rhodospirillales bacterium | reverse complement strand
GCCAGCATTCATGACGACAACCCCGGCGAAGAGGAGGTTTACGTCACCCTTGCTTTGCCGTTTTAATTGCGTAGCATCGTCTCGCTACTTGGGTTGAGCCACCACCCTGTAATACGGCTTCAGAGTCTTCCAACCGTCGGGGAAGCGTTCCTTGGCTTCGTCGTTGGATACAGCCGGAACAATGATCACGTCTTCGCCGTGCTGCCAATTTACCGGTGTGGCCACCTTGTGCTTGGCCGTCAATTGGCACGAGTCGAGAACCCGGAGCACTTCGTCGAAATTGCGCCCGGTGCTCATGGGATACGTGAGCTGCATCTTGATCTGCTTGTCGGGTCCAATGAGAAACACCGTTCGTACCGTCGCGTTATCGGCCGCGGTCCGGCCTGCCGACGCATCTCCCGCCTCGGCCGGCAACATATCGTACAGCTTGGCCACCTTCAGTTCGGGATCACCGATCAACGGGTAATTTACCGCATGACCTTGTGTTTCCTCGATATCCTTGACCCACTCGGCGTGCGAATCCACCGGATCGATACTCAAACCAAGAATCTTGCAATTGCGTTTGTCAAACTCGGCCTTGATACCCGCCATGTAACCGAGCTCGGTGGTACAGACCGGTGTGAAGTCCTTGGGATGGGAAAACAAAACCGCCCAGCCATCTCCGATCCAGTCATGAAAACGGATGGGGCCTTCGGTGGTTTCCGCCGCAAAATCCGGCGCCGTGTCGTTCAGTCGCAGTGCCATTTCCTAACCTCCCTCAATTGTGAGCGTTGACCCGTTGATGATGACCCTCGGGCAATCGCGCATCTCCAACTCTTCGGAACAGTTAGGTACGGCGGCACACATTGGCAAACAGATTTCGTAATTTCGAAAATTACACACGCTCGGATTGTTGTACTCGCGTCTCGGCAACAACGAGCACCGTTCCCGATAACGGCGAGCCGCTAATACAGTCCGCCTGTTCCGGTGAGCGGTCCAGCAGCGGGCACGGAGGAGGAGGTGGCACCATAGTCATCCCGATAGGTGTCGATGGACACGGTCGGCGTTGTACCGGGCTTAAACGCTTCAAATATTGTCGGCCCCCCTCCCGCACTTGCGGGCCGGCCTGTCTTGGCATCCACCCGCACCAGCCGGATACCCGGAGGGATACGGAAAGGAACGGCCGGCGTATCCTCCAGCGCCTCGGCCATAAAAGCCTTGAAGATGGGCGCCGCTACGGATGATCCGGTCTCCTTGTTTCCCAATGTGGACGGTTCGTCGAAGCCAACAAACACGCCAACGGCCAAGTCCGGGGAAAAGCCAACGAACCAGGTATCGAAACTGTCATTGGTGGTACCCGTCTTACCCGCCAACGGCCGGCCGAGTGACGCGATACGCCGGCCGGTGCCGCGCTGGATAACGCCCTGCAGCATGGAGACGATCTGATAAGCGCTTGCCGGGTCGGTAACCTGGTCACGGTCATCGGGTACCTCGGGCACCATCTGGTCGTTCCAACCAACGCCGGCGCATTCGTTGCAAATGCGGACGTCGTGCTGGAACTTGGTGTTGCCCTCGCGATCCTGAATGCGATCGATCAATGTCGGCGTGATTTTCTTGCCACCGTTGTCCAACATGGCGTACGCCGCCGTGAGGCGAAGCAGGGTCGTCTCCCCGGCGCCAAGCGCGAAGGACAGATAGGGAGGCATATCGTCGACCACATTCAGCCGCTGGGCGGTCTCCACCACCTGGTTCATGCCGACGGCATCGGCGAGACGAACGGTCATCAGGTTCCTCGATTTCTCGAGACCCATGCGCATGGTCGTCAGACCATAGAAGTTCTTGCTGTAGTTTTTCGGGCGCCATAGCGGCAGTCCCGGCCCTTGGGGCAGCGCCACCGGAGCATCAAGTACAAGGGTGGCCGGCGTATATCCGTTTTCCAGCGCCGACAGGTATACAATCGGTTTGAAGGCCGATCCCGGCTGGCGTTTCGCCTGGGTGGCGCGGTTGAACTCGCTTCGCTCCGTGGAGTACCCGCCGGTCATCGCCAGAACCCGACCGGTATGGGGGTCGAGAGCAACGAGAGCCCCTTCAATTTCAGGAAGCTGCCTCAATGCGAACGTGCCGTCCGGATAGGAATTTCCCTTTGTGTCTTCCGAAACGGTCTCCGCCAGAATCACATCGCCCGGAGCCAGGACGTCCGACGGTTTCTTCGGCGCCGCGCCGTATCTTTGTTTCGGCAGCCACTTCCGAGCCCACTTCATCTGTTCGAACGGAATGTGCCCGACCCCCGCATCCGCGAACCCAATGGTCGCACCGTCGGCGTTGACCGAAAGGGTCACCGCCATCCGCCAATCTCCGATACCAGGCGGAAGCGCTATCCGCGAGAGCCGCTCCTGCATAGGGACCGCGCCATCCATGACGCCGATCGTATGCCTCCAGCCCTTCCCGCAAAGTCCGGTCCGCGATCGCCTGCAGGTGGGGATCAACCGTGGCGCGCACCACCAAACCGCCTTCGTAGAGCGCTTTCTGACCGAACCGCTCGGCCAGTTCGCGGCGAATCTCTTCGGCGAAATAGTTGGCCGAAACCACTTCGGTTTCAGACCGCCGCCGCACGGTGATGGGTTCGGCTTTCGCCTCCTCGGCTTCCGCTTCGGTAATGTAGCCGTCCTCGAGCATGCGGCCAATGACCCAATCCCGGCGCGCCATGGCGGACTCGGGTTTTCGGACCGGATCATAGTTGTTCGGGGCTTTCGGCAGGGCTGCGAGAAAGGCCGTTTCGCCCAAAGTCAATTCGTCGAGAGATTTATTGAAATAGTTCAGGGCCGCCGCCACCACGCCATAGGATCCGTGGCCAAGATAGATTTCGTTGAGATAGAGCTCGAGAAGCTGGTCTTTCGTGAAGGCCTTTTCCATCCGGAAGGCCAGAATCGCCTCTTTTACCTTTCGGTCCAGCGACACTTCGTTACTGAGCAAAAAGTTCTTCGCCACCTGCTGGGTGATCGTTGACGCTCCGACGAGGCGCCGGTCCGTCCCGAGATTCCCTAAGTTTGTAACGACGGCACGAAGAATACCCATCGCGTCGATACCGGGGTGGGTATAAAAATTCTTGTCTTCCGCCGACGTGAATGCCTGGATTATCTCTTTGGGTATCGCTTGTATGGGAACGAAGACCCGCTTCTCAATGGCGTATTCGGCAAAGAGGCGTCCATCTCCAGCATAGATGCGGGTGGTGATCGGAGGTTCGTAATGCTCAAGCTGAGTGTAGTCCGGCAGGTCCTCACTGTAACGGTAGAACAGGAAGACCAGCACGCCGACGCACACAAGCGCGGAGACCGAAAGGAAACCAAACAAGGCAGCAGCAAATCGTAACATCATTCTGCTTTCAACGTAGCGACCGGATTAATGGGATCCCGGCGGATTTGTTCCCTGATTATATGTAGAGCAACACCTATGGTAACAAGATCGAGGCTGATACAACCTCGGAACTTGCAAGACGTTCTCCACCTACTGGAGCTGCGCGAGCTGGACGCGGGCGAAATATTTGTTCACGGCCCTTGCAATACCCGCGGCCAACTTCTTCTGATGCCCCTTCTGTCTTAAGAGCTCCGCATCCTTCCGGTTGGACAGGAACCCCAACTCCACCAGCACCGAGGGAATGTCCGGGGCCTTGAGGACCGCGAAACCGGCAAATCGATGCGTATTGGTCAACAGCCGCGTCTCCTGTTGCAACTCGTTGGCGAGAAGTTCGGCAAACTGGGACGACCGGTTCATGGACTCCCGTTGCGCCAGGTCGAGGAGGATGTTCGCCACTTCCGGGGTTTCTTCCGACAAGTCCATGTCGGCGATAAGGTCGACCTTATTCTCTTGCTCGGCCAGGGCCGCCGCCTCCGCGTCCGACGCCTGCTCGGAAAGTGTATAGACCGACGCGCCGCGAACACGATGGTTTGGCATGCTATCCGCGTGCACGGATATGAACAGATCTGCCCCTAAGTCTCTCGCAATAGCCACCCGATCACGCAGCCGAATGAAAACGTCGCGCTCCCGCGTCAGCACGACTTTGTAGCCGCCCATTGCGTGAAGCTGTCTTCGGATCTCGCGCGAAACCGAGAGTGTAATGTTCTTCTCATAGACATTCGATACGCCCCGGGCACCCGGGTCCACGCCTCCATGGCCGGGATCGATAACGACGATCCGCGTATCGGGCCGCGGGCGGGGTCTCGCCGGCGGGGGGAAAAAGGTAAGTCCCACCATCACCGGTTGCCCCAACGCCGTTTGAACAGGTCGCGGAGGCACATTGGCGATGACGTGTGTTGTCGCGGGGGAATCAAAACGCGTTTGCGGGACTGGTCTTGGTGTTGGCACGCGAAGCGATTGACGAATGCTCTTAATGTACTCGGCATGTTCCTGACTGGCGAGATCCATCACCAAACGGTAGCCATCGCCGTCGAGCGGCTTCATCAGGAAGATCTCGTTGACCACTGCCGGCCCATTGCATTCAAGGACCAGCCGGGAGTTGCCAGGTTTGAACGTTCCGAACCGCAGCTTTCGAACCAGGCCTTTGTTGGCTTGCAGCACCGACGGCGGTAGTTTCCACCTCACTTCCGGAAGATCAATGACCACCCGGTGAGGATCGGTGAGGGTAAACACGCGGTAGGATACGCGGCTCGTCAGATCGAGAACGATTCGGGTCTTGGACTGGTGCGCACCGACGCGTGCGTCGGTAACCACAATTGCCGAGGCCGCCCAGGAAACTCCGGGAAACGCCACATGCGTCATCAGACATCCGGCAACAACCAAGACCACCATCTTGGCCAGCCAGCCTTTCGACACGATTTGCGAGATTAGCCCCATTGCTGTTTTGAACCAACTTCCGTCAGATGTGTGCTTTGCGCATTAATTACAACTCCGCAAAGTACAAAAGCGAACCACGATTGCCCTCGCATTCGACAACCAACCTCCATGCGTTCACAGCTTCGCGATCGACACCGCATCAACCGCCCTTTGTTTTCGCCACCATGGCCGGAGACCTCCCAAGAGTCGGCCAAGTCGCCAAGCGGGCAAAAGCTGATTCACACCGTGACTATACAACAATACGATTGTAGAAAGGAATTCCTACGCTTATGTTAAGCATTAATTGCCCCGCTCAGTGTGTCCATTAACCCACATATGTGGCGAGTGGGCGGCAGAACGGAATTTCCAATAGGGAGGCCAGGACGTCGGGCAATTGCGAACACGGTGACCGCAACGGACGCCGGAAAAAGAGAAGATAAAATTCATGCCGAAGAGAGCAGCGCGATCATCGCCTTCTGTCTTGCCGACTCCTAGGAGTTCGGTGGGTGGGGTTGCAAGCGCCTCTGGCCACATTTGCAAATCAATTGACATCATGATCCGCCCGTGTCGTTCACCGCTCAGCCGGTTGGAGCGATCAGGGGCGCTCAGGAGTTATGGAATACATGGCAACGAAACGCATGCTTATCGATGCCTCGCACCCGGAAGAAACCCGGGTCGTGGTACTCGAGGATACCCGTCTGGAAGACTACGATGTTGAGGTTGCGAGCCGGAAACAACTCAAGGGCAATATCTATTTAGCGAAAGTTACCCGGGTCGAGCCTTCCCTTCAGGCCGCCTTCGTCGACTACGGTGGCAACCGCCACGGGTTTTTGGCGTTCAACGAAATTCATCCCGACTACTACCAAATTCCGGTCGCGGACCGACAGGCGCTGCTGGCCGAACACGAGGTCGAGCACGGCGATGACGATCACGCCGACTCCGTCGACGAGAACGGCGGCGCCGAAGAGGTCGATGACGACGAGGAAGAAGTGGTGCGCCGGCGGCCGCGGCCATCGACGCGGCGCTATAAAATTCAAGAAGTCATCAAGCGCAGGCAGATCCTTCTGGTTCAGGTGGTCAAAGAAGAGCGCGGCAGCAAAGGCGCGGCGCTCACCACCTATCTATCCTTGGCGGGCCGATATGGCGTGCTTATGCCCAACACCGTGCGCGGGGGCGGAATCTCTCGAAAAATTACCACCGGCACGGACCGGAGTCGGTTGAAAAAGATCCTGGCCGATTTGGAGATCCCGGAAGGTATGGCGGTCATCGTCCGGACGGCGGGATCCGGACGCAGCAAGGCCGAGATCAAACGTGATTACGAATACTTGCTTCGTTTGTGGAGCAGCATCCGCGACGAAACCCTCAATTCCATGGCCCCGGCGTTGGTCTACGAGGAAGCGAGCCTTATCAAACGGTCGATTCGTGACCTCTACGGGCGCGATATCGAGGAAATCATCATCCAAGGCGAAAACGAGTACAAAACCGCCAAGGAATTCATGAAGCTGTTCATACCGAGCCATGCGAAACGGGTGAAGGCGTACAGCGATCTCGAAACCCCGTTGTATCGCCTTCACAATGTCGAAGAGCAACTTGAAGAGATGCATCAGCCTATGGTGCATTTGAAAGCAGGCGGGTCCATCGTTCTCAATCCAACCGAAGCTCTGGTGGCGATCGACGTCAACTCCGGCCGGGCCACGCGCGAGCGCCACATCGAGGAGACGGCGCTGCGCACCAACCTGGAAGCCGCGGACGAAATTGCCCGGCAATTGCGGCTGCGCGACCTCGCCGGCTTGGTGGTGATCGATTTCATCGATATGGAAGTCTCGCGCAATCGCTCGCAGGTGGAGCGGCGACTGCGCGACGCCATGAAGAGCGACCGCGCCCGCATTCAGCTCGGTCATATTTCGCAGTTCGGGCTGATGGAGCTCTCCCGGCAGCGGATGCGGCCGAGCTTGCTCGAAACCAGCTTCGAAGTATGCCGGCACTGCGGTGGGCAAGGCGTCCATCCGACAACCGAAACGACAGTCCTGCTGCTCCTACGAAAGCTGGAAGAGGAAGGCATCGGCCATCGGTCCTCTCACATTACGTTGTCGGTGCCAACGGCGGTCGCCATGTACCTGGTCAATGAAAAGCGTAAGACTTTATCGGCGCTCGAGGATCAATATGGTCTCGTCATCGCCTTGGAGTGCGATGATGCTTTGATCGCACCGGACTATCGCATTGATCGCGTGCAGGTCGCCATTCCAGCGGCCGGCGACGAACCGGCCGATGACCGAGCCGCGAATGCGAACGGAGCCCGGAAGGAAGAGGCGAGCGGCGAAGATGCTGCGGCCGCGGATCGCGGCGATTCCGGAAAACGCGGGCGCCGCCGCAAACCGAGGCGACGCAAAAAACCAACGGATGACGATGCCGCGCTCGAAGCGGTCGAAGAGAATGGCGACACCGAGGACGCCGACATCGAAACCCAGCCGGAAGCATCCGACGATCAGCAAACGGAAGGCGACGATGACGAGCAGGCGGCCGAAGCCGCTCGCAAGAAGAGACGCCGTGGAAAACGAGGCGGACGCCGCCGGTCCCGAAAGTCGGGTAACGCCGAAGATCAAGATACCCGCGTGGTGATTCCGATCGAGGACGGCAGCGCCTCCGTAGCAGCCGACGGGTCCGCCGCCAGCGGCGACGAAGCAATTGCCGACAGCGAGCGCGCAGAGGCCAACCCAGAGCCGGAGATAGCGTTGGAAGGGGTGCTGGACGCGGCCGCTGAAACGGAACCCGACGCAGAGGCGGTATCCGAGGACACCGCGGAGGCGAACGAAAAACCCAAGCCCAGATCCCGCCGCCGGTCCACGCGCGGTGGTAGCCGAAGACGCACCGCAGCGGTCAGCGAGGAGACGGCGGATGGTGCAGGAGAGGCAGTGGAGCAGGCCGATCTCTTGGAAACCAGCGCGCCGGAAGCGGTCGCAACGGATGACGCGGGGGACAGCCAACGAGACACGTCGATGCCACCTCAATCCGACGCAGAGATTAACGACCCGCCTGCCCCTGATTTTTCGCCGACGACGGAACGCGAGCAGGAACTCAACTTTTCAACCAGAGGCGAGTCGGATGAACCATCGGCCCTACCCAACTCCGGTGACTCCGCGGTCACTCACGATCGAATCGAACGCTCCGAGGATGAGAGCGATGTCGGAGAGGAACTTGGGGAAGACCCGTCTCGAAACAATGTGATCGACGTGGGCGCGGGCAACCATAAGGGCGAAGACGAGTCTCCGCGCAAGGGGTGGTGGCAGCGCCTTCTGGAGTAGCCGCCAAATCCCGTCGACTTAGGTTTCTTGGTCTAGCCGGTTGCCTTTCCGGCATGAATATCGCTGCCAAGACGAGCCGACGGTTTGGTCGGGCGCGAATGCGGCACGGCCGGGACAATCGTCTTGGCCCACGCTCGTTTGTTGCAAAGCCATTGGTGCGGCCGTTCGCGGATCCACTGTTCGAACATCGCGTGAACTTCGGTCATCATGTGGATGGCCTGATCCTTGTCCGACAACGTCTCCGGGCTCGGCTGGACCGGACTGTGCAGAGTGATCCGAAAGCGGGCATGTCCCAATCTCTCGACTCGTGTGGGAATGAGGTCGCAGTTGGCCCGCAACGCTAGGCGAGCGGGGAAAATCGTCGACATCTTGTCCATTCCGAAGAACGGAACGGGTTCGCCGTCGTCGTCACGTGCGTCGATGACCAGACCGAGCGACCGACCCTGTGAGAGTTCGCGGACCAGGGGGCGCGCGCCGGCGGCGCGGCTCACGACATTGCAGCGTAAGCCCTCCCGCCTTTTCAAGACGATCCGCTCCAGATAGGGGTTCTTGATGGGGGCAAACACGACCGTCAGCGGCGTCCCGAGCCGCAGCGCCGAAATCACCGAGATTTCCCAGTTCCCGAGATGAGCGGTGACGAAAATCCCGTTTCTCCGGCCCGCGCGGTATTCGTCGAAATTACCCTTCTCGACAATCTCGAAATGCTGGTCGAACTCCTGGAAGCACATCCGGTCGAAATGGGGAAATTCGCCGAGCACGGCACCGGTGTTGCCCCATGCCCGTCGCAGGAGAGTTTGGCGCTCATGCTCGCCGAGGTCCGGGAACGCGAGATGGAAGTTGCGCGCCATGTCCTTGGATTTCGGCAGACGCGGTCCTATCTTGCCGAGTACCCATTCCCCGAACGCGGCCGCGCGGTGAGGCGGCAGGATTGAACAGATCCGCCAGAACACATCAACGCCGCCCGCCTCCAGCAACCATCCAATCCGCTGCAGCGTTGGCGAGCGGTCCATCCGTTCACGCGAAGCCTTGCTGAAAAAGATAGCCGCCACTTCAATACCCTTGGGATCAAGCCATTGGTAAACGCGCGGCCGGAACGCGCGCTTCGTTGCTACACATTAACGATCGGAGAAAAAAGACAATAAGCGCGCATCTCGGAGTCGTCAAATCTCTCAGTCAGCGGCGTCACCGAAGGGCCTCCACCTCCCGACACGCAACAGGCCGCACGAGGTTCATGAAGGCCCGCCCCTTACGACGAATGCACGGCGGAAGCCGGAACGTCATCGAAAGAGGCAATGCGGTCGGCGCCCCTCTTGGGCGTGTGGACAATTCGGCTGTACGTGGACATCGACGGATCAAAGATGAACTTCCACAGGACCGCAGTCCAGGACCGGTATGACTTAAGATTGTCGTAATACTCGGGCGCCATTTTTTTCAGCTTCGGCAGATTGTTCCAGGGGATACTGGCGAAGTCGTGATGCTCGTTGTGATAGCCCATGTTGAAACACGTTTTGTTCAACGGGCCATAATAGGAATAGGTTTCCTGACCTTCCTTGGTGGTGAAATGCTCTTGAATCCAACGCCCCCCCACCGGGTGCAGACCCAGGGCGAACAGGGTCGATAGACCGAGATAGGCCAAGGCCTTCGGACCGAGCACCAGAAAAACAACGATATCGACGGCCACGACAACGACGATGTTGGCGATGATCCACTTGTCGGCGAATTGGACGCTCTTGATCTTCAGCGGCCGAAGTCCCTGGGACACACCGAGCAGAAAGACCCAGAGCGCCTTCCGCCAGGCCGAATTCCCCACCAGGCGGCCTTCGGTGTGGCTGACGATATCGCCGTCCATATCATATTGGCCGAGGTACTTGTGGTGCAGCAGGTGAAACTTGCGAAACGCCATGGCGCTCGGCGCCGCGAGTGCGAAATCGACAAAGATTCCGAGCAGATTGTTGTGCGTTTTGTCGCGGAAAACGAGGTTGTGCGTGCATTCGTGCATGATCACGTAAAGGGCGTGATTGACGAACGCGCCGAACACATAGGCGGCCACGAACACCCATATCCATGACACCTCGCTCAGCCCGTAGCCGACAGCCCACTGCGTCGCAACCAGCGCCACGGCCCATAGAGCCGTAATCGGATAGGGACGCATCAGCTCCCGGACCTGCGGATACTTGGCAAAAATCTCGCGGGCACGATGTACGTGAACGTGGTGATCCTGATCATAGGTAAAGTCGAGCGCCACAATCAATCCTCTGAATTAAGTATCGAACAGCTAATGCCGTTCCGCTTTCGTATATGTAGCAGTAATGCTACCCAAGTTGTAGGGGATCGCAAGACATCCGCGATCACGGATGGTGTCTGATTATAACCATTTCCCCAATATGGTTTTTCCGTCACCGCTTCCATGCGACTAGGCGCCGCGCCGCTTCCGCCATGTTTTCGGTGGAACCGGCGAACGAAAATCGCATGAAACGATTGCCGCGTTCGGGATCGAAATCCACGCCCGGCGTGGCGGCCACTCCAGTCTCGGTCAACATCCGGCGGCAGAATCCCAAGCTATCGTTGGTCATGTGCGTAATATCGGCATAAAGATAAAATGCGCCCTCGGCGGCGGCCAGCCGCTCGAAGCCGGCGAGCGGGAGTTGCGCCAACAGCAGCTCGCGGTTTTGCGCATATCGCGCCACGTTGGCGTCCAGCTCAGCTTGGCAATCGAACGCGGCGGCAGCGGCATGCTGGGAAACGGCCGGGGGCGAGATGAACAAGTTCTGCGCCAGACACTCGACGGAGCGCATGAGGATCTCCGGCATAACCATCCAGCCGATTCGCCATCCGGTCATGGAGAAGTATTTGGAAAAGCTGTTGATGACGATGGCGTCTTCGGTGAAGGATAACGCTGTTTCCGCGCGGTCTTCGTAGGTAATGCCGTGGTAGATCTCGTCGGAGATCAGCCGGATGCCGCGATCGGCGGTGTACGCCACCAAGGCTTCCAGATCCCGCCGGTGGAGCATGGTTCCGGTGGGATTGGCGGGGCTCGCAACGATCAGGCCGGCAATGTCGCCGGAAACCCCGTCCAGCACCGACGGTGTCGGCTGGAAGTTGGTGTCGGGCCCCACCGGCAGATCCACCACCTCGACGCCAAGCGCC